>CALLPZ010000308.1 GCA_938015405.1 uncultured Pseudanabaenaceae cyanobacterium | reverse complement strand
AGATCTGACAGAGAGTACTTGGGTTAGTCGCGATCGCGGCTTTGACATTGACACCAATGCTCATATTTGGGGGTCTGCAGCTGGTCCGTTGCGTTTTGACAAGATGCGTAGCTTTGCCCATGAGTTACCCCCCAAGCCTGCACTCTAGTCATTTCAGATGGAAAGGAGCTACGGACAGGTCTTGCCCTAGCCTGGTCCTCGCTTTTGCCTAATGAGGTTGTTTGAAAAAGGCCGATGTCCGTCGCTGCGAGTCTCATCAGAGCCGCTGGTTCATGCAAACAGGAGCTTAAATTCTCTGGTTGTGGTCTCAAATCTGAGGCTAAGTCGAGTTCTTAAACAACCTCTAAGGAATATTGCAATCGGAACGCTTGGTTTTAGGCAAAGTTCAGCTCCCGTTACCTATTCAGGAAAGCCGTAATGTACCCCGTCCAGGCCGAGAAAAAATTACGTGCTTGGATTCGTAGTCGTCACCTGATTTGTTCAGGTAACTTTTATTTCTTTGAGACCGTCGAATCCTCCGCAGTTGATCGCTTCACCGAATGTGTCGAGACGCTAGGAGGGTCTGTGATTAACGTCGAGCCTGTCAAGAAGCTCTGGATTGGCAAACGGCGCCAAGTGGTGCTGCTCCGAGCTAAGGCAAGCTTACATACGCCGGAGCATGCGCTGCGTAATTATTGGGGTAAATACGGTAGCTTCTACTCCCGTTTTGATGAGCGGGGATAGGACTCTTCTCTCCGAGGCTGCAACAAAAATACGTCGATTTATTCGCAAATTGTAATAAACGTAATACTTCAAAAAATCATTAAAACTGCTCCCATCCTGGGCAATTTTGAGCAGTGGGATCGGAGAGCAGATTTATTCCGCCAGAGTGATCGACCAGCTGAGCTTGCTGGATATGGCGTTGAGCACTTTTCAAAAGTTATGAAAAGGCGAAACCGCCGTGCTGCAAGCATTTTGAGTCACAGGGCCAGGTTACAAAACTTAACCGCGCTTTGGCTAAAGTCGCCTGGTGACAATGTATAAGTGTAACTATGAGGTTAAGCTTTCCACCCCGGTTGGTTTTGCTTCGGTATTAGGTTTTGAGCTATTGGATTTCCAGAGACTTTTCGACCCCTTTGGTTTCACTCTCAGTTAAAATGAGAGGCGTTAACACAACTATAGTGTGACTCGCTTGGACCAACGGTAGAGTATTTGGATACTGGAAGTCCCAAGGTTCTATCTGCAGGCAACTTTTGTCGCGGATAAGCTGGCCTTCGGGCCGACTAGATTACAACTGCTTTTTGTAAGTCAAGCGAATCGAGATTTAGGAGATTATTAATGTTTGACGCTTTTACTAAGGTTGTCGCCCAAGCTGACGCACGTGGTGCTTACCTCAGCGGCTCTGAGATTGATGCTCTGAGTGCAATGGTTTCTGACAGCAACAAGCGCATTGATGCCGTTAACCGCATGACCGGTAGCGCTTCCACCATCGTTGCTAACGCTGGTCGCTCCTTGTTCGCTGCTCAGCCTGGCTTGATCGCTCCTGGTGGCAACGCTTACACCAGCCGTCGCATGGCTGCTTGCCTGCGCGACATGGAAATCGTTCTCCGCTATGTCACCTACGCAACCTTCTCCGGCGATGCTTCCGTTCTGGATGACCGCTGCCTGAATGGCCTGCGCGAGACCTACTTGGCTCTTGGCGTTCCTGGTGCTTCCGTTGCTGAAGGCATCCGCAACATGAAAGATGCTTCCCTCGCTATTGTTGGCGACAAGAACGGCATTACCGCTGGTGATTGCAGCGCCCTGATGTCTGAAATCGGTGGCTACTTCGATAAGGCTGCTTCTTCTGTAGGCTAAAGTCCCCTTTGGATTTGCTCTAGGCGTTTTGCCTAGGCCTTTCGCTTGTTAATTCAAACCTTGCAAAATATTAGGGAGATCCCTTCATGAAAACCCCTCTTACCGAAGCTGTAGCTGCTGCTGATTCCCAGGGTCGCTTTTTGAGCAGCACCGAGCTGCAAACCGCTTTTGGCCGTTTCCGCCAAGCTTCTGCTGGTCTGCAGGCTGCCAAGGCTCTCTCTGCTAACGCTGACTCCCTGGTTAGTGGTGCTACTCAAGCTGTTTACAGCAAGTTCCCCTACACCACCCAGATGACTGGCCCTAACTTCGCTTCTAGCGCGGAAGGCAAAGCTAAGTGTGCTCGTGACGTCGGCTACTACCTGCGCATGGTCACCTACTGCCTCGTTGCTGGTGGTACTGGCCCCATGGATGACTACCTCTTGGCTGGCATCGACGAGATCAACAAGACCTTTGATCTCTCCCCTAGCTGGTATGTTGAAGCGCTGAAGAACATCCGTGGCAACCACGGTCTGTCTGGCGATGCAGCTACCGAAGCTAACTCCTACCTGGATTACGCTATCAACGCACTGAGCTAGAACCTTCTAGTTGGTCTGTTGATCGCTTGATCTGATGATCATTTGATCTAATGAAGCCTGGATGGTGAGGCAGTTCCTGATTTGTTCAGGGTTGTCTATCTGTCCAGGCTTTAGTGTTGTTTGATGAATGTTTTGCCTGTTATGTCAGCCAATTCTCCCGAGATATCTGCTGAGTCGCTCTCTCTTGAAGATGCGATCGCGAACCTCAAGCAAACTGAGGACCCAGACCTTCGCTACTATGCGGCTTGGTGGCTAGGGCGTTTTCGAGTCAACCAGCCCGATGTCGTAGATGCTTTGGTTGTGGCCTTAGAGGATGAGTCCAGTCGCTCCCCCGATGGGGGCTATCCCTTGCGACGCAATGCAGCGCGAGCATTGGGTAAGTTGGGCGAGACGCGTGTGGTGCCTGCCTTGTTGGTGAGCTTGCAGTGCGAGGATTATTATGTGCGTGGTGCAGCGGTGGAGTCCCTGGGAGATTTGGGGGATAAGGCTGCTATTCCAAAATTGTTGAGTTTTTTGGAAGGAGGGGTTGAGGCGGCAACGATGATGCCAGGTAAGCCTCACCTTCGCGAGCCCTATGATTTGATTCTGGAGGCTTTAGGAAGCTTGGGAGCCACTGAGGCTGTTGGGCAGATTAAGCCTTTTGCGGAGCATTCCGTTGAGAAGGTG
>CALLPZ010000307.1 GCA_938015405.1 uncultured Pseudanabaenaceae cyanobacterium | reverse complement strand
ACATCGGGGAATTGCTTGTGGACGTGATCGGCTAAGTAGACCACACCGATGGGGAAAATCGGATTGCAAGGAAGGCGCACGTAGAGAATGCGATCGGCCATGGCGGTTTGGTCCACTTTTATTCCCCTGGAACGTCTCAGTTTATGAAGGATTGTTATATAAGTTCATCGTAGCACTGCCTTTCAGGTGAGGGGGAGCGATTGAATCTCTCTGAGAGAGTCGGGCCGTTGAATCTGTTCAGATTCGTTTGTTAATGGGGATCGCCGAGGGCGTTCCCCGGTTGCTTGATGGCCTGACATTGGAGCTAAGGGCGTTGGAGTCTTTGCCTATGGAGCGAGCAGAGACCTTACGGTATGCAGATTTACAGTAACGGCTAGAAATCCGGTGTTAACTGGATCTCAACTAGCTCTCTCATTTTTGGAGTGACCCATTGGCCTAGCCGCCGAGTAACGCTGTTGTAGGTGCTCCACGACCGCCTTGAAATCAATGCCTTCGGGGAGCCATTGTGGTGTGAAGTGGCCTCGGAATGATAGCCAGCCTACGAGCTGCGATCGCAATTGGATGCAGTGTCGCTTTAGGCGATGGGGTGAGCGTTTTCCGCTTTCGGTTCGATGTTCCAACACACTTCTTATTTGCTATGGCCCAGATTCTTGATTCGCTTAAAGACGGCTCCGCCAATGGGAGCCTACTGTGTTGCTACGTTAATGTCGCTTCCAAAGTGCAAATTGCTCGCGTGACCAATATCGAAAATTGGTATTTCGAACGGGTGGTTTTTCCAGGGCAGCGATTGATGTTCAATGCCCCTGCGGAAGCACAGCTAGAAATTCACACCGGGATGATGGCTAGCTCTATCCTGTCGGATTCCATTGCTTGTTCGAAGTTGGTTGTGGAGGCTGAGGAGCCGTTGATAGAGGTGATGTCCCAGACAGAGGTTCGCAGTGTGAACGAGCCTAAGAGTGTGTCGCAAGCCGCGTAAAAAATTGGGGCTGGCGAAAGCTGGGCCTTGGATGGCTTGGTCTGGGAAATGATGAAAAAGCGAGAGATTGGCGATCGCCAATCTCTCGCTTTTTCATGGAAGACCCCTTTCCGTAAAGCAACGTTTCGTTCTGTGTTTTGTGACAGTCTGGCCTTGCACCGAACCCAGAGCCTAGCCCTAATGGATAAGGGAACCATTGTTCGGAATCTGGTCTGCTGTCGTGAATTTACCTTCGTTTCTTTGGTTGTGGCGTATTGCAGCCTGGGCCATGGGCCTATCGCTCTTGGCCTATGCCATTCAGCTTTTGACAGGGCTGTTGTTCCGCTCCTTGGCGGGTCCCCAGCCGTCGGCCCAGCGATCCCCTGAGGCTTTGGCAGGCCTCTCGGGTCAATTGCGCAGTATTCATTGGTTGACGGGCTGGATCCTCGTGGGTTTGGTTCTGCTGTTACTGGCGATTGGTATCGTTGGTACCCTGGGTGAATTCGGCCATCTGGGCCAATCGGGGCACTTATTTGCAGGTTCTGCGGTGGTGGCGCTGGTGCTTGGGTCTGCAGGGAGTAGTTTGCTAATCAACCGACAACCTTGGGCACGTCCTCTACATCTGACGCTCAATTTTGTGTTGCTTGGAGCTCTGACCTGGGTGAGCTGGAGTGGCTGGGAGGTTGTTCAAAAGTACTTGCCTTAAGGGCTGATGCTTGCTGAACTGGTAAAGATTTTGTCCATGTCCGTCCTTTTGAAGCCTGTCTTCCCGGTGGGACTTGAGCATTGACCCATTGAAACGTCTGCCAAACTTGATCGCATTCTCATGAGTAAGCCCCGTAAGACTTCCGCTGACAAATCCCCCCGTAGAAAGGAAGCTGGACAACCCACAGCAGGGGCTGGCGCTTCAGCAGATAAGGGCAAGAAGACAGCGGCCGGAGGAGAGGTAAAAGCTAAGGTTTCGAAAGCGAAGGCGACGAAGTTAGCCTCGACCGCGAAGTCATCCACCTCAAAAAAGTCATCCACCACTACAAAGCAAAGTGGAGCAAAGCGAGGTGGGTCGAAATCGAGCCCTGCATCCTTGACTGCTGTACCAGCAGCTTCCGGTAATTCTAGTCCCAGCAAGATCAATCTCAAAGACTCGGATTACTACTTCAATCGAGAGCTGAGTTGGCTGGAATTCAATCGCCGTGTGCTGGCGGAGGCGATTGATCCGCGCAATCCTCTGTTGGAGCGGGCTAAGTTTTTGGCCATTTTTAGCTCTAACTTGGATGAGTTTTTTATGGTCCGTGTGGCGGGGCTTGTCCAATTGGTAGAAGCCCAGGTGGAAACGGTGACGCCTGATGGCCGCCAGCCCGTTGAGCAACTGCAGGAGATCCGTCATCGCTTGGAGCCCATGGTCCATGACCTGCATTCATTTTTTTCCGGGACCCTGCGATCGCAGCTGACGGATGAAGGCATTTGCCTACTAGACTACAAAAGCCTCAATGGTGAGCAATGTGCCTATCTGCGGAGCCACTTTGAGGGGCAAATTTTTCCTGTATTGACTCCCCTTGCGGTAGATCCAGGTCATCCCTTTCCTTTGATTTCTAACCTCAGCCTGAACCTGGCTGTGGTGGTTCGAGAGGCTGATACCCAGGAGACTCACTTTGCCAGGGTGAAGGTGCCCTCTAAGTCTCTACCTCGGTTTATTCCCCTGCCGGAGTCGCTGCGTCCCCAGCACAATGGCAAGCCTTGTGTGTGGGCAGGGGTTCCCATTGAACAGGTGATCTCCCATCACCTCTCGTTCCTCTTTCCTGGCATGGAGATTTTGGAATGCCACCCCTTCCGGGTGACCCGCAATGCCGACTTAGATGTGGAGGAGGAAGAAGCGGATGATCTGATGTTGGCGATCGAAGAAGAGCTGCGCCGTCGTCGTTTGGGCCAAGGCTCCGTTGTCCGTCTAGAAGTGCTGGACTCTATGCCAGAGCTGGTACGAGAGCGACTGCGAGAGCGCTTAGGCCTAGATGAACGGAGCATCTATGCTTTGCCCGGTGAAGTTCTGGGTCTGCATGGACTTATGTTCCTCTTAGGCCTGCCCTGCAAAGCTTTAAAGGATGTGCCCTGGCCTCCAGTGACGCCTCGCCCCTTCTTGGCACCTAGCGATCCAGAGCTGGACCCCGGTGAACATCGCAGCTTTTGGGGGGTGATTCGCCATGGAGACCAGCTGCTTCACCATCCCTATGAGTCCTTTGTGGCGACAGTTCAGCGGTTTATTACCAAGGCTGCCCAAGACCCTGGGGTGCTGGCGATTAAGATGACGCTATATCGCACTTCTGGCGATTCCCCCATTATTAAGGCGCTGATCGCAGCTGCGGAGAATGGTAAGCAGGTGGTGGCTTTGGTCGAGCTTAAAGCCCGCTTTGATGAGGAGAACAATATTCTCTGGGCCCGTAAGCTGGAATCAGCTGGAGTCCATGTGGTCTACGGCCTCGTTGGTCTTAAGACCCATACCAAAATCACCCTGGTGGTTCGCCAAGAGCAAGATCGAATTCGCCGCTACGTTCACATTGGCACTGGTAACTACAATCCCAAAACGGCTCGGCTCTACACGGATATGGGCTTGTTGAGCTGTCGGGAGGATTTAGGCGCAGATCTCACCGATTTGTTTAACTACCTGACGGGATACTCTCGCCAGCAGTCCTATCGCAAGATCTTGGTTGCGCCAGTGAACTTGCGATCGCGCATGGTCCAATTGGTTGAGCGAGAAATTGCCCATGTCAAGCAGGGGCGCAATGCTCGCATCCTTGTGAAAATGAATTCCCTCGTTGACCCAGAGCTGATTCGGGCGCTCTATCGAGCTTCCCAGGCTGGGGTAGAGGTTGACCTGATTATTCGAGGGATTTGTTGTCTGCGTCCTGGAGTGCCGGGAGTCAGCGATCGCATCCGTGTGGTCAGCGTCATTGGACGTCTATTGGAGCATTCCCGCATTTTCTACTTCGAAAATGATGACCCCGATGGTCGTGGGCCTCAGGTCTTTATTGGTAGTGCTGACTGGATGCCTCGTAACCTTAATCGTCGCGTTGAGGCTGTGACGCCCATTGAAGAGCCAGCGCTCATTCAAGATATTGAGGAAATGTTGGCCGTGATGTTGGCAGACAATCGCCAAGCTTGGGACCTCCAGCCTGATGGTACTTATCTCCAGCGCCAACCTACGGAGGATGAATTGGAGCGCTCTGCCCAGGCCACATTGATGGATATGGCATTGCGACGGGCGTCCCAGTCGTCGCTTTAGCAAGCAG
>CALLPZ010000306.1 GCA_938015405.1 uncultured Pseudanabaenaceae cyanobacterium | reverse complement strand
CAGCGAGTCTCCGTATCGGGGTCGATGCCGCTAAGGGCCAAGTGCTCGTAGCTTTCTGCAAAGGCGGCTTTGAGGGTTGCCATGTTGCCGCCATGGCCGTTGATAAAGAAAAAGCGACGGAAGCCTGCTTTGCCCAATGCCGTCAAGCTGTCGCGAATGACTAACAGCAGGGTGCTGGGCCGCAGGCTCATGCTGCCGGGAAAGGCCGTGTGGTGCAGGGCCATGCCGACGTTGATGGTAGGGGCAACCAGGGCACCTGTGGCTTCGCCGACTCCCTTGGCGATCGCCTCTGCACAAATGGCATCAGTCCCAATCAGCCCAGTCGGGCCATGCTGCTCTGTAGAACCAATGGGGATGATGATGCCCTTGGAAGATTCCAGATAGGTTTCCACTTCGGGCCAGGTGCTGAGTTGAAGTTGCATTGTGAAGATACGTTGCGAAAAATAAGTAAAAACGCGTATTGATTTTCATGGTGCCGCTTTTCCTGTCAGTGAGAAGTGGGCGGCAGATGAAGCGCTGAGATAATGGGGGCTTAGCGTAGAAGCTCACAGAGCTGTCACGGGGATTGATGTCATTTCTGCAACGAAAATACAGGAAAAATTTAGAAATCCTTCAAATTTTGTATGCAGTGGATGACGCTTTGTGAAAGCATTGGGTATCGAGCAATCGACGAACCGACCTAAACTTCACACCTGATTCTGGAGCAAAGTCGCTTTGCGAAGGCTTTCTGGGTCAATTGGTGCACGCGTTTTGGTTTCAGAGAGGAATTGATGCTACATCGCAAGATTTATCAACTGTGTTGTGACGGTCGGGAAGTTTGTATCTTCCTGCGGGATCAGCAGCGATGGATTGAGCGGGCTCGCATTTTGGATATTGAGGGAGACTTGGTCACCCTCCGCTATGAGTTGGATGAGGAAGATGAGGTTTCTGCTTGGGAGGAGTTAGTTCGCCTCGATAGCATTGGCTCTATCAGCCAGAAAATTTCCTCCGTCAGCCGCTTGGGATTTGAACCGGCGGTGTCTGAGGACTGTCCTGATGCAGAACGTTTGGATACTCCATCCTTGCTAGAGGCTCCCTTGTCCAAGGGGGAGCTCGTTGAGGGCGATCGCAAGGCAGAGTCTTCCCAGCCGGATTCAAACACAGAGTCTTAAGGTTGACGCGTTGCCGTCGCTTGGGGCTAACGTTCAGACCAGAACGGTCGCGAGATTTTATTATCGCGACCGTTTTTTATTGCGCTGATTAAGACGATGCTAAATGGAAGCTTCTGCTCAACTTAGATCGTGCAGAGAGCGAAAAGGCCACTTTGCGGTGCAATTACAGCGCTTTGGCCCGCAGGAATGGCAGCAATGCCTCGCTGACCTTTTCATGCCAATCCTCTTGGGGATAATGGCCGACTTCTTCCAGGGCTACAAGCTTGCCATCGGGGAGGGTTTTGACAAAGTCCTTGGCCTGCTCAATCGGGAGCCAAGGATCGCGAGCCCCCCAGGCCAGCAACACTGGCTTATCCATGGACTTAAGACCCTTAGATATTTCCTGGGTGGATGCTTTGAGCTTGAGGCCTTGGATTGTGGCCTGGAGACATCGCCCTGCGGAGGAGCTTTTGAGGAAAGGACGACGGTACTCGTCCAAGTCCTTATCCTCCACCACATAACCGCCACCGCCTTCAAGGGTTCGGTCTACCAAGATGGGGTCCTGGGTAATCACTTCGCCCATGAGGGGGATTCCCATTTGCTTGATTTTCCAAGGTAATTTGGCTTCCGGCACGATGGGGGCATTGAGAATGGCGAGGCGATGTACGCGATCTGGATTGCGCAGGGCGTATTGAATGCCGACGGAGCCCTGAAAGCCTTGGACCACGAGTGAGACCTTGTCCAGCTCCATGGCATCTAGCCATTGGCCCAGAACTTCCACGAAGGCATCGGGGTTATAGCCAAATTCTCGCTTTTCCGGTTCTTCAGAGCGGCCTGCTCCGATCCAGTCCGGGGCGATCGCTCGAAAGCCTTGCTTGGCCAATACTGGCATTACTTCTCGCCAGCCGTAGCTTTGGGACACCAATCCATGCAGAAGCACCACGGGAGGATGGTCGTTCTGCTGTTCTGGCTTGGCCTCTCGGTAGAACCAAGTCAGCTCTCCGGCCTTGATGGTCTCGGTTTGCATGGTGGTGTGGGGTAAACGACTGGCCTTTGATTATCCCGTATCACCTGACGATGACTGATTGAATTCCTACTCCAGTGGCTATTGAGGGAGCCGCTGTGGAATGGTTTGCGCTTCACATGGTCTCAAGAAAGAGATTGAGACTAGTTGAGGCTCAAAACAGTCTTAGATTACTGAGGCAGGAATGCTACGCCATGATTTTGTAACTACGGATACAGGCTTGGGTAAATAAAGGGAAATTCAGATTAGTTCCCGGTATTAAACTCAACTTCTGCTGCAAAACTAATGAGCAAAAGCATTAATTAGAGCAATTTCTAGACCGTACTTACGTGTCGATTCACACTTTTCTGCGTATTTTGGCTTAGCCTCTGTATTTTAAAATTCTGTCTAGCGATGGAGCTGAGTAAGCCTTCTACCCCTGTACGCCTTTAAGTCATATATAGGCATAGGTTTCAAGTCTTTTGGCTTTTGGGTAACCACTGAGCTTGAGAGCTGAGTAGAGGGGAGGATTAGAGGAGATTGCGCTAAATTACGAGCTGATATTGCTAGGACTTGGGTTATTCATGCTTGCTTTCTACGTATGTGCTGAATTATTTACTACTTCTAGTAATGCTTCTGTGCGGAAATTTTGATTTTAAGTCTAAAAATGTCCTTTTTTTACGTACTTCCTTCGAAGAGATAAATAAGACAATTGCCACTGCCTTTAAACTTTCTCAGGGATTTCTCTGATTAAGATGTAGGTGCAGTATGCTTTCCCCGTTTGTGAGTTGGGATTGTGGCGATCGTCCGCTGGGTTTTCCCTCCGATCATCGAGAATCATCTACAGGGGCGTTATATGACCATCATCACCATGACTGACTGGAGTCAGGCCTCCCAGGCAGCTAACGAGGAGGCCAATTCCCCTCAAACAAATGTTGCTGAGTGCCCTATGACATCCAGGGCTGCCCGCCCAGACGCTGTGAAGCTGTGGCATGAGGGGATGCAGTTAGCAGACCTTTGTTACCAAGCCACCCAGGCTTTTCCACCCAGTCAGTCCTATGGACTGGATGCGCAAATTCGTCTGACGGCTAGCCTTATCCCAGCTAGCCTGGCGCGAGGCTATGAACAGGCACAGTTGGCTTTGGCTGAGCCAGAACAGGCCAGTTACTTTGAGCGAGCAAAGGGGGCATTGTTGGAGCTCAAAACCCACCTCAAGTTCTCTGAGCGTCTGTCCCTTGTGACGCCCATGGTGAATGAAATGCTTTTGGAAGAGTGTGATGTGGTGGGCCAACGTCTTCAGGACCTATGCGAAGCGGCATAGCCTGATGATCTAGGGCAATTCAAAACCTTATGTTTTTGATGGTTGTTCGTCGTTAGACAAATGATTCAAAAAGGCCAGACCTGCTCGAGGAATCGAGCAGGTCTGGCCTTTGGTCTTGGAGGCAACTTGGATATTGGCTGGGAGAAGCGTTGGTAATCGCTACATCGCCATGGCTTGCTGCTCTGCGTTGACGATGTTCCAAGCAACCGCTTCAGCAACCTTGATGCCATCAACCCCGGCTGAGAGGATTCCTCCCGCATAGCCGGCACCTTCTCCAGCTGGGTATAGCCCTTGAGTATTAAGACTTTGCAGGCTCTTATTATCCCGTTTAATCCGAATCGGTGAGGAGGTTCGAGTTTCCAAGCCTGTG
>CALLPZ010000305.1 GCA_938015405.1 uncultured Pseudanabaenaceae cyanobacterium | reverse complement strand
CCTGCACCCTTCGTTCCTTCGGGGCGACCACGGCGGGGCTTGCCAGGCTTCCAGCTGCTGCGGCGTTGATTGGCCATGGGAGAGAAACGGTTGAAGCGTAAGCGATGCCAGAGGCTGGAGACATGGGGCCGTGCGGGACGCATGTCGAGGGTGACGAAGTCGGCCTGGACTGTCGGCTCGGAGTCTTGCTTTAAGACAGCGGTTTGGGGCTTGACTGAGGTGTTTTCATCACTATGGCGAGTCGTCGCTGGAGCGATAAATGGGGGGAGATCAATGTGGGCATAGGGGCTATTGTGAGGGCGAGGCTCTCGGCTGAGGCGAGGTGGAAACTGGCTTTGCCCCGGACTGACGACTGGGCTGCACTTCGCTGTGGAGGGCGCTGCTGAAGTGGTTGACGAAGTTGTTGATGCCTCGTTCTGTATGGCTGTGAGTGGTGTTTCCTGGAGTGCTTGGGGCTTTTGCTGCATCTCGGATGTTGGGGAGTCTGAAGACTTGGCTTCGTGAGGCTCGGCTTCTGCCACGTGGGTGCGATCAGAAAGGTAAGCCTCAGTCTGACCGTCGCCTGGGGCGGGGGAAGATTTGGAGAGGGTAGGGAATGAAACGACCATGACCAGTTTCCTTGTCATCAATGGGGCAAAACTCGCCTCAAGTTAAGCAAGGGGACCGAGACTGTCGAAGGGGGATAGGCTGAGAAAAAAGAGGGCGATCGCCCAAGTTGGTTGTTGCCCCTTCTGCCTGGTGCTACTGCAAATCTGGAATGGCATCCGCCCTCTAGTCTGTTTTGCTGGAGTGATCCTGAATCTGAGCGTGAGCTGTTTAAGCAGAGTTTGCTCGGCTCTCCAGACTGTTGTTCTCTTCTTCCTCGTAACGAATCTCTAGGTGGATAAGCCCATCCTTTAAAATGCAAGCAACCTTTTCCCTGGAGGGATTCTTGCTATGGCTTGGTTCGTCAAGCTAGAACGGGGCATTGTGGATAAGGCAGTCTTCGATCGCTATGTGCCTGCCCACTTGGACTATGTCAAGCAGCTGATTGCCCAGGGTCACCAGGCAAAATCAGGCTATTGGGCCGAGCGTGGGGGCGGTATGCTGCTGTTCCAGGCTGAGTCTATGGAAGCGGCACAGCATCTCGTGGAACAGGATCCCCTGATTCAAAATTGCTGTGTTAGCTATGAACTCCATGAATGGTGCGTAGTGGTGGAGTAGATTGGCTGGGGCAGGAGCGGGTCAACCGCTGGTCAATGATGGCTTGAGCGCATAAGAGAAGGATGAAATGGGTAAAAAGAAGAAGGTCGCGAGTCAGCCGAGTGATGGCTTTAAAGTCGTGGCTGACAACCGTCAGGCGCGGTTTCAATACAGCATCCTCGATACCTATGAAGCGGGCATCGTTTTAGAAGGGACTGAGGTGAAAGCCATTCGTGCAGGCAAGGTCAATCTGCGGGATGGATTTGCTTTAGTGCGGGATGAGGAGGCCTGGCTCTTTAATGTGCATATCTCCCCCCATGACACCGCCAGTCAGCACTTTAACCATGAGCCCCGGCGTAATCGCAAGCTACTGCTGCACAAGCGGGAAATTTTGAAGCTCATTGGCAAAGTCGAGCAGGATGGCCTAACCCTGGTCCCGCTGAAGATGTATCTCAAGAAGGGCTATGTCAAAGTCACCATTGGCTTGGGCAAAGGCAAGAAGCTTTACGATAAGCGCCAGGATTTGAAAAAGAAGCAGGACAACCGCGACATGGCACGTGCTTTGAAAGGTTCCGATTAGCTTTTGCGTCTGACGTCTGGGTTGGTCAGCAGCTTATGATTCGTGCATTGGGCCAAGGCTCAGTCCGTTCATTCTGAGTCAATTCATTTTCAAGCAGCCATGAACTGGGCGATGCGTTGGACGGTTTCTTCCAGGATGGGGCCATCATGGACCAGGGCAAAGCGCACGTAACCTTCTCCTAAGGGACCAAAGCCAATGCCAGGGGAGACTGCCACGCCGGTTGCTTCGACAAGTTGCGTCGCAAAGGCCATGGACTGGCCCTGGAATTTTTGAGTCTGAGATTCAGGTAGTTTGGCCCAGATGTACATGCTGGCCTTGGGGCTGGGCACGTTCCAACCAATGTTGTGCAGGGCTTGAACAAAAACGTCGCGACGGGTTTGGAAGCGTTGGTTGGTCTCCATGACGCAATCTTGGGGGCCCGAGAGGGCTGCGATCGCCCCATTCAAAATGCCTCGATATTGATTAAAATCCACCACCGCCTTGACCTGACGCAGGGCTGCGATGAGTTCAGCATTGCCAATGGCATAGCCCACCCGGAAGCCTCCCATGTTGTAGGACTTGGACATGGAGAAGAATTCAATGGAAGTGGTCTTTTCGCGATCGGCCTGGAGCACTGAAGGGATGGGGACACCATCAAAGCCCCAGTCTGGATAGGGAAAGTCATGGACTAGAACGATGCCATTCCGCTGGCAAAAGCTGACGGCTTCTTCGAAGAAACTGAGGGGAGCAACGGCAGTGGTGGGGTTATTGGGATAGCTCAGGACCATCAGCTTGGCCTGTTCCAAGACGTTGGCCGGAATC
>CALLPZ010000304.1 GCA_938015405.1 uncultured Pseudanabaenaceae cyanobacterium | reverse complement strand
GCCTCAGCAACCGTCGCGGGGTGGGGGTGGTCAGCCGAGAAAACGTGGCGATCGTCGCAAGGGCGATCACCGGGGCAGTGGGGGTGAGCGTCGGGGTGGCGGCGGTGATGCGCCCGCCTGGGCACAGCGTCCCAAGAAGCGATAGCCAGGTGCTCTTGTCTAGCTGAGCTATCCTCTAGAGCTTGGCCCATAGAGAATGGAATGCTGGGTTTTAGCTCTGAGCCGCTAGAGCTGAATTGGGGCAATTTGCATGACGAGGAAACGGCTGGAGAGGGGCAGTATCGATCGCCAAGAGTTGGACTTGTCCCTTGGGGGTGAGATGCCAGGTATTGCTTTCGGCAATACGATGGCCAGAGGGCTGGGCTCGCTGATTGAAACGTGACGGGTCAGCATCTGGCAATACAAGACGAGGATCATGCCAAAGTTCCGTAGGTGTCAGAACAGAGCTGGGGCCTCTGGGGGTTCCCCCTCGTCCGGAAACGATGAATTGATTATCATCGCTATCCATGCAGCTTTGGGCGATCTGCTCATTGCTGTTGGTTACGCGATTGGGGAGTTCCGCTGGCTCAGGATTGGTGCGACTATTCAAGTTATTAATCTCCAGAGTTCCCCTGACGCCAAACTCTGAACTGGCGGTGATATCGCTGCCAGGCGTCAGCTGCTCACCAAATTCAAAGCCCAAAATCCCTTGGGTTGTAATGG
This sequence comes from uncultured Pseudanabaenaceae cyanobacterium, assembly GCA_938015405.1. Classification (GTDB taxonomy): domain Bacteria; phylum Cyanobacteriota; class Cyanobacteriia; order PCC-9006; family JAAUQQ01; genus JAAUQQ01. The sequence continues at coordinate 8,821 of CALLPZ010000304.1, read as the reverse complement.
CGATATTGCCACCACTCCCAAACACGGCATTCGCCGTAATGTCACTATTCTCCAGGCCCACCAAAAAAGGACTATTCATGATGATGTTGCCCCCCGTTGCAGTTCCGGTCGCATTGGTCGTTATCTGACTCCCATGACGCATCAATAAACTGTGGCTGACATCAATATTTAGGTTGCCCTGAGCACCAGCATTGTCTCTGGCTTCGATGATGCCATTGCTGAGAACTAACCTCTGGGCCGTCAGGTTGATATTTCCGCTGTCTCCTTCGGCAAGGCTACTGACTGAAATGTCTCCCCCCTCCAAAATATTGATGCTGTCACTGCTCAAATTGATAGAACCTGCATCAAAGGCAGTCGTTGAGCTTGAAGTAATAGCACTGCGAAACAGGCCATCACTAGATTGACCTGAAAGATTGATCTCGTTAGCGCGAATATCGATGGAACCGGCATGGCCTAAACCATCTGTTGAGGCTGTGATTTGTCCGCCGTTGGTAACGGTGAGTTGCTGAGTTTCAATAGCTAATCGCCCACCATTACCGCTAGAACCTGCCACAACATTGGCGACTACACCGCTCACCGCACCAACAAAATCAATGACTGGATCCGCAACTTCAATCTCCTGAGCACGAATGGCCAGATTGCCGCCGTTCCCCTCTCCCAGGGTATTCACTGCAACCTTTCCCCCTATTGTGACCTGCAGCAGAGGCGTGGTAATGCTTAGATTTCCAGCATTACCAGTCGAGTCTGGCTCTGCACTGGCAAAGATGCCACTGGATGCAATATCTGTCTCGTATGGGATAGTGCCTGCCACTTCTACGGACTCTGTGGCACGGATGTCTAGATTGCCGCCATCGCCATCACCAAACGTTGTGACAGCAATTTGCACACCATTTGTCAATGACAGTTGGTTGACGCTAATATCCAAATTTCCTGCGGCTCCTGCATTGGGACCAAATCCGCCTGTATCAACTGCAATAATCACATTGCCATCGGCGATGAGTCGCTCTGCTGTAATGGTTGCATCTCCAGCTTGACCATCTTCAAAAGCACCGGAACCGATCAGAGTCTGTACATCATTTGCATCTGGAGAACCGGAGAGGACTATGTCTTTCGCCAGAATTGTCATCCCCCCTCCATCACCCAAGCCAAAAGTATCAGCCACGATCCAGGCTGATGGCTTCATGATGAGTTGGTCCGTTTCAATGCGTAGGTGATTACCTCGCCCGGAACCCTCGACATTCACGTAAATACTCGTTTCTACTCCGCTGAGCTCAACCCGCTCAGAGGTTTGAAGGCTCACAATTCCCGCATCGGTTGCACCATAATTTGTGGCATTCACAATCGAATCATCCAGCAGCTGAAAGACTCGGCCTCGGATTTGGAAGCGGCCACCGCCATCACCACCAACATCAGCGATGGTGGTCTCGGTCAAGGTAATGTCTTGAAATGCCGTGGCACCGCCATAGTCAAAATCCCCATCCAGCTGGGAGACCCCAGGCATGAAGTCCACCTGACTATGGGCTGCAACACTCCCTAAATTGAGTCGTCCACCTTCTGCGGTCAGACTGCTGCCGACGAAGGTGAGGTCACCCCCTAAAAAGCTCAAGGCTTGACCTGGATTGACGGCTAAATCGCTCCCATAACTTGTGATAGCATTAGCCGCTTTGCCCAGCTGTAATCCGCCGGGAGCGCTGACCGTCAGCAATGGTGCTGGACTGGAAGTACTAGCACTAAAGGCGAGCCCATCCTCAAACAAAACGGACTCTGCGGTACTTGCCAGAAACGAACCGGGCAGCGAGATGCTCGCCCCTGGGCCAAAGTCAATGCCGTTGGGATTAATTAAAAATAAGTTTGGATTATTGCCCCCAGTCAGAGATAGCTGACTGTCAATCCAAGAGCGATCGCCCCCAGTAACACGCCCAATCACAAGCTCCACTGTGCTCTGGGTTCCATCCAGGGAAAAGGTAACATTGCTTGCGCCGGGGGAGAATTCCGTAAAGCTATGGAACAGGTTGTTGAGCCGCTGGGTACCACCGGTAATTGTAAATTGGTTCGTTCCTGAGGTGACCTGAGAGCTAACGGTATTGTCTGGAGTGATAGTTTGGGCGATCGCGGGCAGTGCCACAACAGAGCTCAGGATAGCCAGATAGAGCGATCGCAAAAACATGGGTAGCCCCGAGTAGAAGATGCGCCATACTTGAAATATCTGATCCGTGAGACAAGCAGGAAGTCAGGTTTCAGGTACTTGTAAGGCTTATCTTTCCCGACAGGCTCATTCCCGTTGCTCGCCAATGACACGGGATTTTCGCGGCATAATTCAAGTAAATATACTCATCCCAGGCGACTGTTTTATTCAGGCGAAATTGTTGGTATTGTGCTGCCTTGAGCTGAAGCCGTAGGATGGATTATGAGCATCCCTCAGGGCAGATTATGGACTTGGATTGGCAAAATTTCACTGCACTTCTGCACCTACCTTTCATGCAGCGAGCCTTGCTAGGTGGCGTAATGCTAGGCACAACGGGGGGATTGCTGGGCAGTATTACGGTGCTACGGCAACTGTCGTTCTTTGGCGATGCCCTGGGCCATTCGGCGTTGCTAGGCATTAGCTTAGGGGTGTTGCTGGGCATTAGCCCCAATGTGATTCTGATTCCCTTTCTGATTTGTTTTGGCCTGGGGGTGATGTATCTCCTAGAAAAAACGCAGTTGTGGAATGATGCGCTACTGAATATTGTCTATTCGGCGGCGTTGGCAATGTCAGTGATTATTCTCAGCTTTGTGGAGCAGTATCAGGGCGGGATTAATCAGTTGTTGTTTGGAGACATTTTGGCGATTAGCCCAGCAAACCTCTGGTGGAATGGGGCGCTATTGGTTGGATGCACAGGCTTTCTCGGGCTAACGCTGCGGACACAGATGTTGCTATCCCTGGATGAGTCCTTGGCGAAGGTGCGGGGGGTGGCGGTGTATCAACATCGGCTGGCCTTTGTGGTGCTGCTATCTCTGGTGGTGGCAGTGGCGATTAAGTCAGTGGGGGTGTTGTTGGTGAGTGCGTTTATTGTGATTCCGGCCTGTACGGCACGGCTGTTGAGTCAGCGATTTAGCCTTTATGTCGTGCTATCTGCACTGCTGGGTGGGAGCTGTGCGTTAGTGGGGGTGCTGCTGTCGGCATTGCTGGATTTGCCGTCGGGGCCAACGATTGTGGTGACGCAGTTTGGGGCCTTCTTGGGGGCGATCGCGTTACCCACGCGCCAGGCATTCACTGCCTAGAGATGGCAACTAGCTCACAACGTATTCAAGCGAGCCTGTCCCCAACCAGAGTCGCCTTTTGAGACTGTTGCAGCATCACTGTGCAGGGATAGCGAACAGAAGCCTCAACGAATGAGAGGCAGTAGCTCAAATTCCTCTCGAATATCCAAGAGAGAACGGTGCAGCAGTGGTTCAAACTCAAGAAATGGCAGTAGTTTTCGGCGATTTCTAGTTTTGAACCAAATTGGAATCAGTTCTACAAGTACTCCAGGCAGAACCTTCAAAATAGTGCCGTACAGCCAGAGTGATCCCTTCTCTTGAATCATGTCCTCATACATGACATCAACAGCAGGAGAGTTTTTCATTTTCAGATACGTCTGAAATGTACATTCACTCGTCCACCAGAATAAGGGCAGGATCTTGAGTTCATCGTGCATTCCGGTATCACAGCTATAAATCACATGGCCAACATCATGGGCTCGCAATATTCTCCCGAAGTCTGAAGGCTGGGTTGCTGGGTCAGTCACATGTGGATTGAATTGATAGTACTCATCCAACCCTTCTTGCAGCGTCTGAGTACTATTTTTCTCCATGTAGCTAGGCTTTTTCTTCATTTTTCATAATTACAATACTAGTTCGTATCGTAATTCATAATAGACTCCATGGATAACGTCCGAAAAAAGTCACCCGGCAGACCTCGTAGTGCCGCATCTCACCAGGCCATCCTGAAAGCCACCGTGGAGCTGCTCTCAGAAGTCGGCTTTGAAGCCATGAGTATTGAGAAGATTTCGGCTCGCGCTGGGGTCGGGAAAACAACGATCTATCGCCGTTACAGCAACAAATATGAACTCGTTGCAGATGCAATTGAGAGTATGCGAGAGGAGATTTTCCTGCCGAATACAGGAAGCCTTTGGAGTGATATCGATGCAATTATTGAAAACGCTGCAAAAATAACCCTCACCCCACTGGGGCGGCAGGCTGTCGCCATGATCATCAGTAGTGCCTCAAGCAACCCTCAGTTTGCGCAAACCTACTGGGAGAAGTACTTACAACCTCGACGGCAATCTTTTGCCACTGTGCTCGAACGCGCCAAGGCAAGGAATGAAGTTAATCCAGATCTTGATGCTGGGCTAATCTTCGATGCAATGAGCGGAATCATGTTCTATTCCTTGATCTTTCCCCCGACAGACTCTTGGACAGCCCATGTCAGCCGCGCCCTAAGGTTGCTACTCAAGTGAGCCTCACCTCATTCACCCAGACATAAAGACGTGGCAAGAGCCAGCACAAATAAAACTCCTGCCTATCCTTATCATTGAAAACTTTCAAGGCCTGAGCAAAAGACAAATGGAGCGACCATTGCTAGAGTTAAATCAATGGATAACAATAGACTCATAGATTAAACCCTATGAGACAAAGAGCCTGTTACTGGCTCTATCCCTATCCATTACTTGATCTCAGCACCCTACGGAATTTCTGTGATGCTTTGGTTTATTTTATTTGGCCTGGCGATCGCCGGTATTGCCATCGCCCGCCACCTCCACCTCATTGACGAGATCTATGGCTTGGCGTTCTACTGCGCCTCCAGCCTCGCAGCCCTTTGGGGTCTAGCCGTTGCCCCTAGCGAAGCCCAAATTAGCCTAGGCTTGCTAACCCTCGGGGGTCTTCAGCTCCAAGCACGCCGCCTTAAATCCTAATTAACCTGAGTTCGACAAGAGGCAATACATCCTCTCCTCATTCGTCCTACGCAGGGCGAAGCCTAGCCCCTCTCCTAAGGTCGCGGGGAACCAATCCAAAGCTGAAAGCCTTGGTTTTGCATCAGGTTCCCTTACTCCTAAAGGAGTAAGGGCTAGGGAAAGAGGTCGGCTGTTTGGAGGTCAAACTCAAGTTAATCAAGCAGGCTTTATTGACCCCAGCCATTGTCAGCCTCCTAGCGAAGTCGGTAGGGGAAAATTCCGATGGAAATTGAACCATGCTAATCCTCCAAGCCTTAGTCTTTGCCACGATCTTCTGTGGATTTTTCGGCATCATTTTCAAGCAGAATTTGATAATGAAAATCCTGTCCATGGATGTAATGAGCACGGGAGTCATTGCCCTTTATGTGCTGATTGCGGCTCGGGGGGGATTTTTCACGCCCATTCTGGAGAACTCCGAACGGGCTGTGGACTATGCCGATCCAGTTCCCCAAGCCGTGATTTTGACGGCGATCGTGATTGGTTTCTCCATCCAGGCGCTAATGCTGGTGGGCGTAATGAAACTCTCTCGGGATAACCCGACTCTGGAAAGCCGCGAGATTGAGAAGACCTATAGCCAGTGAGTGCTGTGATATCTCTGGAAACGACGACCCTCATTTGGATTGCTCTGCCATTTTTGATTGGCTTTAGCATTTATCTGCTGCCCAAGCTGGCGCGTCCTTTGGCGCTGGTTATGGCGTTGCTGTCCCTGGGCTATAGCTTGCCGCTGCTTGGACAAAGCACTGCCCTAACCATGCAGCTAGTGGATAGCTTTGGCGTGACGCTGCAAGTTGATGCCCTGAGCGGCTACTTTGTGCTGACCAATGCAGTGGTGACGGCGGCGGTGCTGGCCTACTGTTGGACGAGCAACAAGGGTGGGTTCTTCTATGCCCAGACCATGGTTCTCCATGGCAGTGTCAATGCGGTGTTTATCTGTGCTGACTTTATCAGTCTCTATGTGGCGCTGGAGGTGATTGGGGTTGCCTCGTTCTTGCTGATTAGCTATGCCAGGAGCGATCGCGCCATCTGGGTCGGCCTACGCTACCTATTCGTCAGCAACACGGCCATGCTGTTCTACCTAATGGGGGCGGTGCTGCTCTATCAGGCCAGTGGCACCTTTGCATTTACGGGGCTGGAGCAGGCTCCTCCCGAAGCTGTTGCACTGATGAGCTTGGGGCTGCTGACCAAAGGTGGCATCTTTGTTTCCGGGCTGTGGCTACCCCTAACCCATTCCCAAGCCGAGACGCCAGTCTCCGCCATGATGTCTGGGGTTGTCGTTAAAACTGGGGTGTTTCCCCTGGTGCGCTGTGCGTTGCTGTTTCCCGAACTCCAGCCGCTGTTGGGAGTTTTGGGTATGGGCACGGCACTGCTGGGGGTGAGCTATGCCATGTTTGAGAAAGATGCCAAGCGAATGTTGGCCTTCCATACGGTGTCGCAGTTGGGCTTTGTTTTAGCCGCTCCAGCCGTGGGAGGCTTCTATGCCTTGACCCATGGACTGGTGAAGTCGGCGTTGTTTTTGGGGGCGGGGCAGTTACCAGATCGCAATTTCAAGGTGTTGCAAAAGCAACCTATCTCTTGGGCGTTGTGGGGGGCTTTGGCGATCGCAGCCCTCTCCATCTCAGGCTTACCGCTACTGGCAGGCTTCGGTGCCAAGACATTAACCCTCAAGACCATCCAGCCCTGGCAAGTGATTGGCATGAATGTGGCAGCTTTGGGCACTGCAATTTCCTTTGCTAAGTTCATCTTTTTGCCCCATGGCAAACAGGATGCTAATGCCAAACCCATTAACAATCCAGGCTTCTGGATTGCCATGGGAGTTTTGCTGGGCGGACTAGTACTGGCCAATGGTTTCTATCTAGAGGCCTATAGCCTCAAGTCTATGGCCAAAGCGATACTGACTTTAGGCGCTGGCTGGCTACTGTACTGGCTGGTGATTCGACGAGTGCCCCTGAAGTTGCCGCGAATGATGGAGCAATTTGACAACCTGATTGGCACCATGAGCCTGATGCTAACCCTGCTGTTTTGGATGGTGCTGGCATGATTCGAATCCTAGATATTGTTTTACGCCTAACGGTTTGGTTCTTACTCACCGCCGATAGCAGTTGGGCCAATATTGCCATTGGTCTGGCCGTGGCGTTATTGCTGCCTAGCAGTGGCAGTCTGGTTCCCCCCAAGCTCAAGGATTGGCTGCGGGCACTGTGGGAAGTGGCGATCGCCATTCCCCAAGCCTATTGGGAGGCAGTGGAAATTATGCTTAAGCCCCATCGGGGTGAGGATGTGGTGCTGGAGCGGGTCAAGCCTCAGCGATCGCCAGGGCTGATCTTCTTGGATATTTTCATCATTACCTTCACCCCAAAAACCATTGTCTTGAACTGTCGGGACGATGGCTGGTTTGAAGTCCATCGCATTCGCCGCCGAGGAGAATCATGAACGGAGCTATGAATGGGGTGCTTTTGGTCATGATTGGGATTTTGCTGATTCCCATTTATGAGTCGGCTCAAGAGGAGAATGTCTGGCAGCGGATGTTGGCCTTTGCCAGCATCGCCACCAAAACCTCTTTGATGATTTTGGTCATTTCAGTTCTAAGAGACGACTGGATGATCGGTTTGGTGGGGGTACTGATTCTGAGCCTGGGTAATGCTTCGTTGATGCTATTGGCTCACATTTTGCGACGGGTGAATCAATCATGAACTTATTCGCTGTAATGCCTGGGGCTATGCCCTTGATGATGACTGGCCTGAGCTATGGCTGTATCGGCATCGGGCTTTGGTTTTGGCTCTGGGGCACCTGGCCATTGCTGGGCGATCGCTCAGTGCTCTACAAGCTTCACGGCCTATCCGTATCGGACACCCTCGGCTCCATGCTGATTATCGTGGGTCTGCTACTCAAGATCCCCCGCGAATGGCCTTTGTTGGTCCTGGCACTGATCTCCCTCGCGATTTGGAATACAGTGCTGGGCTATGTACTGGCCTACTGCTCGGCGGGCGGAACAGATTCGTCGGGTAGAACGGTTACGGCCAGCTATGGCAAGTTACTGACCCCAAACTCTAGCCAATCTAGCAAGCCTGGGGAGATGTCCCATGACGGATGATGTTTACCTGCTTGCCATTACAGCGCTGCTGCCTTTAACAGCAGTCATGTTGGTGCTACAAGTTAATCCCTATCAAGCCTTAGTGATGCGGGGGATTTTGGGGGCTATCGCGGCCCTAGTCTATGCCCTCTTTGGAGCTGCAGATGTGGCATTGACCGAAGCGCTGGTGGGCACAATGCTGTCAATCACGCTTTACGCTGTGGCCGTGCGCTCCTCCATGGAAATGCGGTTGGGTTGGGTCCAGCCAACTGTACTTGAAACGGTAGTCGAAGTAGATTCAGACTCCAATATTAGTGCTGACGCAACTATCCTAGAGCCAGAGTCCGTCGGTCTTAACGACACCTTGATGGCAGCTTTAACCCAAGCCCTAAAGCCTGAGCATCTACGCTTGGAGGTGCTGACCTATCCCAGCGTTGAATCCCTAGAAATGGCTCTGCAAGAGAAACGGATTCATAGTGCGGTCTTGCCAATCTCTGAAATCAAGGATGGTTCAGAGGCATTGCAGGGGCAGGCAGGTTCTTATCATCTCCAAACTCGGGTAAAGCGTTTATATGAGATTTTGAGCGATCGCTTACCTCCCAGCTTGGCCGAAGTGGATTACCTAGATTTAGCTCAATCTTCAGCTGCTAGCGCCAGTTCTTCCTCGGCTCAGCCATCCCTTTCCCATGCAGCTCAGGAGTCGCCATGAAGTTGATTTATGCCATTGCCGGGGTTGCCGTCTTTCTGAAGCTTTTGCTATTGCCACTCTTTGGAGCCA
>CALLPZ010000303.1 GCA_938015405.1 uncultured Pseudanabaenaceae cyanobacterium | reverse complement strand
CCCCACTCAACAGCCTGGATCCCAAACTATCCTCTCCTCAGCCTTCCAGACCGATGAACGATCTCCTAATCGGACTTTTAAGCGGTGCCATTATTGCCAGTGGAACCTTCACGCTACGAAACTGGCGTCGTAAGCCCCATCTCAAGCAGCCCTGGCTCCAGGGCAGGTCTGAGCAGTTGGCCAAGGAGAATCAAGAGCTTAGCCAGCAGCTCACCCTGGAGCTCGAGAAAGTTCAAAGCCTTCGTCAGGAGCTCTCAGAGCAGCAGCAGCAATTCGAAATCCAGCAGCAAGCTCTAGAAGAGCAGCAGCAGCAACTAAAAATGGAACAAGCTCGCAGTCAGGCTTTGTCCCAAGACTTGGACAAAGCCTGGAAAGAGGCTGAGCAGATTCTAGATTCCGACCAAGCAGAAGCCCAAGAGCGGCAAGTACAGCTCAAGAATCTTAAGGCGGAGCGGGAAACCTTAAAGCAGCGCATCCAGCAGCTAGAGGCTGCTCTCGCCACGACCGAAAGTCAGCTTCAGGAGCAGACCCATAGGCTGAAAGAGGCGCAAATCAGGTTACAGACAGGTGCGATTGGTCCGGAGCAATTTGTGCAGGCGATCGCCAAACTCCTCCCCAATATCACTTTCCTGCGGGACTCCATGGAAATCATCCTCAAAGAGCCCCCCCATCGTCTCAATGCCCTGCTGGGCAGTTTACGCGCCCTCAGCGATGGCAGTCTTACCCAGAACCACCAAACCAACGGAATCAAAGTCGTCAAGGTCCATGCCACCGATGGCAAATGGTCTGAGTTCCATGTGCCCAATGCCAAGATGATGCGGGTTTATTTCCAGAAGTCGAAGCAGGGCGATCGCTATCAAGTACTGGTCACTGAGAAGAAAAACGAGAAGACCCAAGGCAAGAACCATGCCTGGCTTAAGAGTCAACCAGTGAGCTAGCGCTCTATCTCAGTCTGCAAGTAGTTACCGAAGTGCAACTCACAACGGCAGGGTTACTGGTTGGAGCATGGCCTCCATTCAGCGACATCACCTGGAACAGCTAACTCCCAGGAACAAGAACGGTCAGGGCCTTGGGTAGGCATTCCACCTCAATGGGTGTCGTGCCAATCAATTCGCCATCAAGCACCACTTTCTGGGGCGGCTCCGCCACAATTCGAATGCGATTGGTGCGTACATGGCTAATGTTGGGGTTGGTTGTGCCCTGGCGCATCAGCGTGGCACCAAAGGCGCTCAGCATAGCCGTGACGGCCTGAAACTTAGTTTCAGCAGTGGCAATGGTGACATCGAGTAAACCATCATCAAACACCACTTCTCCCATGCCCTGGGCCAAAATCGAGGTGGGAGGTGCCGCATTGGCCACAGTGATCGCCCCCGCTTCCATGGGATAACTTTCGCCATCCACAATCAACTGGGCATGAAAGAGCTCTTGTTCACTCAACTGGCTCCAACCCGCCATTAGATAGGCCAAGGCTCCCCATTGATCCTTGAATTCGCGACTAGCCTTTTCCACTGTCTCTGCTTCAAAGCCAATCCCTGCCAACAACACCATGGGGCGCCCATTACATCGAGCCGCATCAACAGCTTGAGTATGGCCCCCGAGGATGACACGACAGGCCGCCCGAATCGGTGTTACGGGCCCCGAAACGCCCAAGGCCAGACCAAAGGCGTTGGCAGTTCCTCGGGGAATGACGCCTAGGGGAATATCGCGCCCCAGCAATCCCCCGGCCACTGCCGAGACCGTGCCATCTCCGCCGGAAGCAACGACGAGGTCAGCTTCATCGGCGATCGCCTGCTGGACCAACTCAGCCGCGCCAATCTCTGGAGTCGTGACATGGACCTTGAGGTTGTAATGCGGCCCCAACAATCCCTGAATCAGCGCCAAGTCTTCATCGGCATTGCCCTGTCCCGAGACCGGATTAAAGATCAGATGGGCCTGGCGCATTCTAGCCAAGCCTTCCAAGATCAATTCTGCCGTGGCGACATTGGTTGCCAAAGCAACATCATGCAAATCACAGAGCCGCAGTAATAGCGCTGCGGTGGGGTCTGGCTGCCGCGCGGGATCACGCCAATACAAGACTGCCCGAACGTTTCCGCCGACAATCTCAGCCCCAAGCTGAACGTCCCCCCCCTGATGTCCTGAAACATAACAATGGATGTCAAGGTCATTCAGGCTGGATAAAAGCTCGCCAGTGCCTCCTGTCGCAATCAAGCGATAGCGAGACAGGACAGGTTGATAGCGGCGGACAAAGGCAAGGAAGTTATCCTTTTGGGTATCTGAAGCAATTAAAGCGATCGTCACAGACATCGGCACAACCTAAGGATTAAACCCACAAAACGAGGAGAAGCGGAGGGACTGGACGGCAGTATCCCGGGCAGCTCATTTCATGACGCAGAGTCGGAAGTAAATCGGTACACTAGTGCTAGCTTAACTCCCAAATTAAGCGCCGCCGCAACCAACCTGACCGCGATCGCCAGGGCCACGCCAGGGCTACACCCAGGCAAGTCTTTAAGCATTGTTGACGTCCCACTGCCATGCCGGTCCCAGAGCAACCTACCTCTCCAGACAGCGATGATGAGACCCCGAGCCTGACCGAAATCCCTGAGACGGGTACTTCCCAAACGGAAGCCATTACAGAGGCCAAGACAGAAGCCCCATCCAAGTCATCCGCGAGCCAACTCCCCCTCGAAATCATCACGGACCTCGCAGCCCACTTAAAAAGTCAGGGGATTGAGTTGGCCCCCCCCAGACCTCCGGCTCAGCTCAAGCTAGAGATTCTGGACCATGGTGCAGGGGTTTCCATCAACCCGGCGGCGATCGCCGTGGAGCAAGCCAATCCAGCTTCGGCAGATGCATCAAACCCTGAAGTCTTAGACGTAGAACTCCCCGCTAACGTTTCATCTGCCGAAGCTGCTACTCAATCAGAAGCCCGTTCCCTCCATCAAGCAGAAGCTGAGGGCAACACAGACCCTGAAGGCCATACAGACCCATCAGAAGTGGAAGAAGACGGAGACGAAGCGGAGGAAAATCAAGCGGAAATCCTGCCCGGCCTCACCCTTACTCCCGAGCAACAGCAGGCGCTCCAAACCCTCGAAGCCTTCCTAGATAGCGGCGAAAAACTCCACCTCCTCACAGGCTATGCCGGCACCGGCAAAACCACCCTGCTCCAGGCCCTGCTGCTTCACCTCAAAGAACGCGGTGACAAGCGGTCCATCGTCTTCACCGCCCTGAGCAATAAGGCCACAAAGGTCCTCGCCACCATGGCAGACCATTGGGATCTCAAAGTAGACTGCCTCACCTGCTGCCGCTTACTAGGCCTAAAGCCCACCATCGACAAGGAAACCGGTCAGCAAAAATTCACTGCAGATCGCAAGGGCAAGCGCCTCATCAATCGCTATCGCCTGGTGGTGGTGGACGAATGCTCCATGATTAACCAGGAAATGTGGGACTTGCTGGTCAAAGCAGTCTCGCGCTTGGATGATCAAACCCAACTCCTATTTGTGGGGGATGAAGCCCAACTGCCCCCCGTAGGAGAAACCGCCTCTCCCTGCTTCGAGCAGATCTATGACCGGACAGACCTAACTGATGTGGTTCGCTACGGTGGCGCCATTGGCCTACTGGCTGAAGATGTGCGCTGCAATTTGGATCGGCAGCTGATGCCCCGGTGGCAAAGCGATCGCAGCGAGGACAATACCCAGGGCACCTTTATCCTGCCGCCCCAGCAGTGGGACAAACTGCTACTGCGGGCCTTCACCAGCGAGTCCTACAGCAAAAGTCCTGACCAGGTCCGCGTCCTGGCCTACACCAATCGCCGCGTCCAGCAGCTCAACCAACGCATTCGCGCCGCCATCTACGGCCCCCAGGCAGAACAATTTGTTGTGGGAGAGCGGCTGATGGCCAATAGCCCTTGTCTGATTGATGACAACCAGATCATTCTGCAAACCTCGGAAGAATGCGAGGTACTAGATGCCTACATTGACCATGTAGATGACCCAGTGATGCTAGAGCGTTGGCAAGTCTGGAAGATGGACATTGTCACCGAAGCTGGACTGTATCGGGAGCTACGAGTGCTCCATAGTCAAGAAAATAAGCGCTTCGACAAGGCGCTGAAAGGACTAGCCGATAGCAAAAGCTGGAAGGCCTTTTGGGAACTCAAGCAATACTTCCATGCCCTTAACTACGCCTATAGCCTGACCGTACATAAAAGCCAAGGCTCCACCTTCCAGGATGTGTTTGTGGATCTCCCCAATCTCATGATTAATCGAAAAGTCACAGAGCGAAATCAGCTTTGCTATGTTGCTTTTACCAGGGCTGCCAATCGGCTATTCTTGTATCAATAGAGTCATCAGACAAAGTATTTTCACGAGTATCAAAATAGTGGATTTTCGAATCTCTGCTCATCCACTCATTGCAGTCGAGTTCTACGCAATCCTGACCTATTTTCGATACCTCAAAGCTTCATTTTATGGAGAATCATAGATCACAAAATCAAACTTGATCTGAGAAATAGAAAAGCCCCAGCTTGTCATCAGTAAGCTGGGGCTAATGTTATGTGTTGTGGAATGAAGTGGCTGAGATCTTCATCAAATCAGAACCAGACTTACCAAAGCCCACGAACCGGTGCAGCGGCAGGCGCAGAGACAGGTTCAGAGACCGGCTCCGCAAACTCCACTTCCTCAGATGCGTTCAACAAAGTGGGGACCTCTTCCGCCACGGCCGGTTCCACAGGAGCAGCCTCTTCTAGTACCAAGTCATCCGCAGCGGTCTCTACTGTTTCACCGTCCGCAGCCTGCTCTTCTGCAGCCTGCGCATCAGCTGCTTCAAGGCGAGAGGCCAGCTCAGTCGCCACATCCTCAGGCACCAAAACCTGGTCAATCACGTGGATGACACCGTTACTAGCCTGGACATCAGCCCGCAAAACTTGGGCCTCGTTGACCTTCACCCCAGCATCAGAGACATCCACCATCAAGTCTCCCGCCAGGGTCTCCACCTCTCCAGTGCTGAGGTCGGAAGACAATACGCCGCCTTCCACCACGTGATAGACCAAAACTTTGGTGAGTAGATCTTTATTTTCAGGCTGGAGCAACGCATCCAAAACCCCATCGGGTAGGGCAGCAAAGGCCTCATCGACGGGAGCAAAGACGGTCAGCGGACCTTCGCTAGACAGCGCATCTACCAGCTCAGCGGCCTCTAATGCAGCGACCAGAGTATCGAATGCACCCGCTACGGTCGCAATATCTAGGATAGAAGGAGCAGCCTGGGGAATTTGAGCTGCTTCTTCTGGAATCTCTGTGCTAGGAATTTGCGCTTGAGCAATAGCGGAGAATCCTGTCCCCAGAGCAATACTTACACCACAGAAACTAAGGGCAAGAACCTTCAAACCTTTGATTGAATAATTCATATCGATTGAGCTGCTGAGTGTTATCGGTTAACTGGAGCGATACTATCAGTATTCCGATTGTAAATTCTCTTTAAATAAGACCTATACGAATTTCAAAACACTCGGAACAAGCATTTTTTGTTTTCGTCCGGACAACGATTTTGCGGCATTGACATCTATTTTTACCTGTAGAGAAACTTTTCCATTGGGAATGCGTCACTCGTTGCTTCCAACCAACAAAAGAGAAAAAGCGGGACTGCAATCCTACATTTTTAGGAAACCATCACCGTTCATCCATCACGATGGTTCAAGCCCTCTGAAACGTTACTGAATGTTATCCAGGCAGCAGCATCGCTTTGAAGGCCCGTGAAGCTGCCTAACATTATGATGCGATCGCTTGCCTAGCATTCTTCGTTCTTTGTAGCATCAGCTACATAGAAAGATTGCATTGCCCCAGCTTCACCGTCAGCTTGCTGCTGTCCTACTACAGCAACAGTCGACCGGCATGCAATGCCCGCTTAGCCAGAGAGGTTTTGCCATGACTGTTGCCCAGACTCGTTCCCGCATTTCCCAACCCGCCACGATTCGAGGTGAACTGAACCATCAGTATCACTGGTGCTCCCGGCAGGAATTGACCGCTGGTCGCTGGGTTAGCCTGATTAAATTGCCCAGCCCCAAGAGCGATGACGAGGCTTTGCTGCTGTGCGAAGAAGGCAGCGATCGCTGGCGTGTCTGGATCCCCAACCATGGTGAAGCAATCATAGGGACGGATACTTTTGCCTGTTGATGCCGTCAATGCTTGTGGTCATGGGTTGAGTTAACGCTCTCAATGCCTGCCCCTGACAGTTCTCAGCAAGCGCAAAGCGATGCGACCTTAAGACGTACGTTCGTTTAAATCCTAAAA
>CALLPZ010000302.1 GCA_938015405.1 uncultured Pseudanabaenaceae cyanobacterium | reverse complement strand
TGGCGAGTCGTGATGCGTAGGTTTCCACAGCCGATATCATCGGACATGGTATCCATGGCCAAGTACAGCTCTGGCGGAATGAAGCCACCCGGATTGCGGGTGCGCAGCATCATGCTGTAGTCCTTCTCCTGGCCTGGAACGCGCTTGAGGTCGCGATCGCTCTGCTGGTAGAAGCCGTGAAATTTGATGATTTGGGTGGCGTCTTTGCTGAAGTGGGTGGTGTCTTGCTTCAGCTCTGTCGCGACGGGTTCGCGCAGGAAATTACTACGCTCCTTGATGCCCTCAAGTTTGGATTTCTTTTGTTCGGTGGATGCAGTAGCTGCTAGGGACATGATGGCTCTGAGGTGGGAAAACAGCTAGACCAGACTCTAGCTAATCAGGTCGAAACCCCGCAATGCCATTAATCGAGGGGGTTGAGGGCAAGTTCGCCCAGGGGAACCCCAGTGGCTCGTTCGGAATTACGGTGAACTTAGATCCTAACATTTGGATCCCACACAATAGAGGTTTCCTTGGCCGAAGTTTGGGAAACGCAATCCGAACCCTCTTCTAGGAGATACGGGGCTTGACTGAGCGATATCTTCGGGGTCTTGGCGAGAGTTTGGCCGGTCAGGCCCATGGGGCGGTGAGCCTGGCTGGCTGGGGCTATTCCCGCGTGACGGTGACATCTAGCTCAGCTTCTTGGCGCTGGGCTTGGGGGCCGTTGCCTAGGTCCCAGTTTGCCGATTCCAAGACGACGGCTTCCACTTGGGGCTCAATGCCGTAGCTTTGCTGGAAGGCTCGGGTCTCACCCGGTGCCAGGCTCTCTTGGTTGAGCGATAGGGGCACTTGGAAGCGACCTGATGCGGCTTCGCCGTCGGTGTGGGAATAGGTGAGGGCGATCGCTGAAATGGGCTGATTGGTTCGGTTGGTAATGCAACCTGTCAGCAAGTCTTCGCCACCATAGGCTTCTAGCTGAAGGTCGCTGAGCAGGATGTCGGCACTGCCGGGGGCTGCCACTTGGCAATCCGCAGCGCTAACTGCAGCCCGAGCGGTGCGATGTGTGCCGGGGGCGTTGCGGTAGCTAATACCGTGCTGGCTGGAGATGCTGGCTGGAGCCTCATTCGCCATAGCAACTGTGGGGACTGCTTCATCGTTGCTAGCTCGCAGACGCCCCATGGCATTGTCTAAACGCCGTTCATAGTCATAAATTTTGGCCTGGGCTGCCCGGTGCATCGGGCTTCCCTTAGGGATAGCCCGGAGGAAGTTTAAAGCCCGCTCCCAACCCATGGCGGCGCGCTCCCAATCGGTGACGCTGCGGGCTCGGTCTGCGGTTTGTTGGGCATCCCCACCTAAGGCTACGGCAGCATTATAGAGTCTGTTTGGATCTGGCAGGGTGGCTGCTTCCACCGCTGGAGTTTGGCCCAGAATGGCCCCATAGTCCACTAGGCCTAGGCTGTCTGATTCGCCTTCTTGTAGATTGTGCGAGAGTTGGGTTTCTTCACAGCCACTTACCAAAAAGATAAGTGCCCCCGATGCGATCGGCACCAAACGACGAATGTTCAGCGTCATAGATAATGTTAGTTCGTATGCGAAGCGAAAGATGAGCAGCTACGGCCTGGGACCCAGCGGGGAGGAGGAGACCATGGGGGAAGTCTTTCACCTGGAGGTTGCTGGGACGCACAATCGTTCTTCAAAAGAGAACGCCTGTGGATGACTCCTGCGAGGGGAAGGGGGAATCGCAGGGCTGTAGCGGTGTGATTCGATTAATGAATCGTGTAGACTCCAATGTTCCCTGACATTCCGCAAAAAACTCAGACTTGCCTCAGCAACAAACCTTGCCAGGATAGAAAAAAGACGATTCCTAGAATCAAGAGAAATGCAATTGTGGAATCCACCGATTCGTGTCGTGGCTTTTCTTCTGGATTGAGTTTAGATTCCTTGCCAGAAAATGCGGGTAAGGAAAAGCCTTGTTTTTGATGTAACCCAATATAGATAGGGAATCCAAGAATATGTAAGGTGTTTTGTGATTGAAGTTACAGCTTCGGTTATCCCCCAGTCAGTTGTGATCTCATACCACTTCTGAAGAAATAAATGAAACTGCTTCTTGGGAAAATAAAGATTGTGTGAAATGGACGATAAATCTAATTTCGCTGACTGGAGAAGGCTTTAAAAGCTGAGCCTCTAAACCCACGTTGAAGCGCCTGATTTGCCTTTCCATAAAAAATTTCTACCAGGATCTCTAGGGAGTCAACCAATCTGGGGCCAGGGCGATTGAAATATTGATTTCCATCCGTGAGATAGACCTGGTCTGACTGCACCGCCTTGAGTTGATTCCAGCCTGGCTTGGAGGTGAGTGCTGCCATCTCAACCTGGGTTTTGGCGAGGTCAAAGCCACAGGGCATGGTGACGATGATGTCTGGGTCTGCATCTACCAGGGCTTGCCACTCCATCCAGGGGGAATGCTTGCCCTTCTGGCCAAAGAGGTTCTCTCCGCCGGCTAGGGTGACCAGTTCGGGCACCCAGTTGCCGGCTGCCATGAGGGGCTCGATCCATTCGATGCAGGCGACCTTGGGGCGAGTGGGATTGCGCTGTTCTGGTGTGCCGAAGGGTTGGGGGGTGAGTTGTGCTTTGGCCTGGGCTTCGCATTGGGCCACGCGGGTTTGGAGTCTTGCTAGGAGGGTGTCTCCTGCAATCTGGGCTCCCAATGCCGCCGTGACTTGGGCGATGTCGGCCCAGAGATCTGCCAGGGTGCTGGGCTGGAGGGAGATGATTTTCGGTTGGGAGTCCACTTGGGCTGCGACGGCTTGTTGGACGTCGCTAAGGCTCACGGCGCAGACTTCGCATTGGGCCTGGGTGAGGATGTGGGTGGGCTGGAGCTGCTGGAGCAAAGCCTCGTCGACTTGGTAAACGCTGAGGGCCGATTGGAGCAGGTCGGTGACGCGATCGTGGATCACCTGGCTGGTGCCTTCGGGGTCAAATTTGGGAGCGGTGCAAGCCGGGAGCTTACGGACCGAGGCGGGGTAATCACATTCGTGGGAGCGGCCCACTAAAAACTCCCCCAGCCCCAAAGCTGCGACAAGCTCAGTCGCGCTGGGGATGAGGGAGATGATGCGGAGTCCCTGGGGGGGACGTTGCAGAGAGAACTCAGGCACGGTTCTGACTCGGCGGCGCTCCCGCCGATTGAGACTGATGTGGGGGCTTTGGGAGAGGGAAAATTCAATCTAAAGGCTTGAATCAAAGGCTTGGCATCTTAGACCGGTTGGGGACATGGCCATGCAATGTCCCTACGGCGATGACAGATTCTGATTCACAACCCTAGATTTTTAGGACTGGCAGCTGCTGGGGGGCAGGACCGGGCCTAGGTTGATTTTACTAAAGCTGGACAGGTCTAGCAGAGCACTGCTGTAGAAGGGCTGGTTGTTGACGACCCGAGTGCGACGCACTTTGAGGAAGTCTGCAGAGCCAAGGCTGCGGAAGCTTTCGCCCAGGTCTAGGGCTTCATCGGTGTAAGGGAAGGCAAAGCCGGAGACGGTGCTGTTGTTGCCCTGGCCGGTGACACAGTAGGAGCTATCGCTGTCAATGTAGGCGAAGTTGCCAGTGATGCGATCGCCGGTCTTGTTAAAGATAAACAGCGCGCCACCATCCTTCAGCAGTTGCTCATCGCTCACCGTTTCACCCTGGGCCTTACCGTTCCAGAGGCGGTAGTTGCCATCGGGGAGCTGGGCAACGTTGATGGGATTTTGGCGAGGACTCGCAGCAGCCACGGTGGTTGCAGGGGCCGTTGTGGTCGCAGGTACAGCGGGAGTCGCTGCAGGAGCGGTTACGAGCTGAGGTGTGCCCGTGTCTTCAACAGCAGGGGCTACAGCAGGATTGCTGGGCACTTCCCGAGGGGCAATGGGACTGCTAGTGGCAGGGACTTGGCGCGCAGGCAGAGCAGCCTGTTCCGGGGGAGCTTCTCCGGCAATGTCATTGCTCCAACAGGAGAGGGAGTTGTTGACCGTGGCGAAGCCGTTGGCAGATGGATAGCCGATCAGGTCGTTGTAGTACTCCGGGTTCTCTAGCAGTAATCTTTTAGCGGATTCTAGGCTGGTGTTCTCCAGCGTGATTTCCCGCTTGGGCGAAACCACAACAACGGAGGGGCCCCGATTACTACGGGAGGGAATCTCCTGGTAGGTAAAGGTGGTGTCACCGTTGATTTCGTTGATGGTGATAGCTGCGCGATCGCCCAAGGGATTGCTCTTGCCCGATGCGGGGTCAAAGGAGCAGCTTTGGGTGGGTACATTGCTGGCTTGGGCTACACCCATAATCCCCATGGACATTAGGGGGGCGATGGCCAATGCAAACCACGCCGGGGTAAGTCGTTGGCGAATCATGGAAGTTCTCCTCAAGGGCTCAACGGGCAGAAATCAGGGCTGTAGAATCCAAAACACTCGGGAGTCAAGCCGGGGAGGGCTTTTCCCTGTCGTCAGGATGAATTGGCTAAGACGAACGGGGAACAATTTTGCTCCCACCAAATGCCAACTACTGCAAAGTTCTTGGCAAAGGTTCCGGAAATTTGTTGTCTTTACCAGATGCTCATAATCTACCGCTACCCCATAAATACTGTCACGTTTACAACGGGGAGTGGCGCAAGGTCATGGTTTTTCCATGTTTAAGTTGCTGGGAGTTTTGTGGGTAATGTTGATGCTTCTATTGGGCTGGTGGGACGGTGGCTTGAGGCGATCGCCGAAAAGACACAGGGGGAGAGGCCCCGGTCGTTTTCTTTGAAAGTCCATAAAATGGGAGTCATTCTTCTGTTTCCCTGGACAGGCCTCTACTGGCTATAGAGATGACTTGATGGAGTTGAGGGGCGAGGCTGAGTCAACCTTGCAATGCCTCTAGAAAAAATTAAAGCCTTGGCCTGGGTTGCATCACCCGTTACTGTTTAGTCGCTCGCGGCTTGCTTCCTGTCGTTTCATTTCGCATCTTTCCCTTTTGAGTAACTCCCCATCTCCTCTCTCTGAGGTTGAATCACAGTCAGGCGGCACTGCTGGTGAGCAGTCCCAGCCCGTTAAGAAAGCGGTGGATCGGTTCATCGGTCGCTTTCTGCTGCGTTCGATTTTGCTGGTGGTGACGGCGGCGACGCTGCTGGATATTTATGAATGGCGCTATGGGGAGCTCAATATTTTTGAGCCTCGGGGGGAAGCGAGTAAGCCGATTCCTTTGGCGATGGAAGGTGGGGATCCTTATGTTCGTGCGCTGATGCGGACCATCTCAGCAAGTGAGTCGAATGTCTCTCGTCCCTATTCCGTGATTTATGGGGGTGAGTATTTCCAGGGGTGGAATAGCCATCCTGATAAATGTGTCCATATTCCGGTGGGGCCAAATACGGGAAATTGTTCGACGGCGGCGGGTCGGTATCAGTTCATTACAACGACTTGGGAGGACCAGGCAGCGAAGTACCATCCTGAGCAGCCTAAGGTTTTGTTTTGGCGACCCTATCGGTTTGATCCGAAGTCTCAGGATGAGGTGTTGCATCGTTGGCTGAGTGATAGCCGTGAGTGGGGGGATGATCTGCCTCAGTTGTTGCGGGAGGGGCAGATTGAGGTGGTGCTTCGGATTCTG
>CALLPZ010000301.1 GCA_938015405.1 uncultured Pseudanabaenaceae cyanobacterium | reverse complement strand
CTGTCCCACGATGAAATCGTTCACGGCAAGAGCAATATCATCGGCAAGATGACGGGGGACGAATGGCAAAAGTTTGCCAACGTTCGTTGTCTGTACACCTACATGTTCACCCACCCCGGCAAGAAGACCCTCTTCATGAGCATGGAGTTTGGTCAGTGGAACGAGTGGAACGATTGGAAAGACCTGGATTGGGATCTGCTAGAGCATAAGCCCCACAAGCAGCTGAAGGAGTTCGTTGGCTCGCTGAATGAGATGTACAAGAGCGAACCCGCCCTGTACACCGATGACTTTAGCGACAGTGGCTTCCAGTGGATTGATTGCAGTGACACCAACCACAGCGTCATCAGCTTTATCCGCCGGGCCAAGGATTCTGATGAGTTCTTAGTGATGGTCTGTAACTTTACCCCCCAGCCCCATGCCCACTATCGCATTGGCGTCCCTGAGCAGGGCTTCTACACAGAACGCCTCAACAGTGACTCCCGCGAGTACGGCGGCAGCAACATGGGCAACCTGGGCGGCAAGTGGACTGAGGAATGGTCCTTCCATGGCCAGCCTTACTCCTTGGATCTCTGCCTCCCTCCCTTGGCAACCCTCGTGTTCAAGCTAGATCGTAAGAAGACCCAAGCGGCGTTGATGGGTCAGGCTATGTAGCCCCAAATTCGCGACCTGCCCTGAAAAGTCATCAGAAGCAACGGGATGCTGCATTGAGCAATGCGGCATCCCGTTGCTGTTTTAGGACAACATCCCATCTCCTGTGGGCAATCTAAAATCAGCCCCACCCATCGCAAAGCAAGCGTCCTACGGAATCCGCCTGTGCAATGACAGCCTCCCTTCTCCTGAGCCTGGCCATCCTGGGCCTGACCCTCCTGGGCTGGACAAGCCAGTGGTTCTGGCCCAGTTGGGTCATGGACCTCGCCAGTAGCTTTCAAGTCCAGTACGCGATCGCCAATCTCCTCCTGTGGCTCTTGCTCCTGCGGTTACTGCTTCAACGTCGAACCCAAACGATCTACATCGGGCTCCTCATCGGCTTAGCCTGCATCAGTTTCCAGATTGTCCTGCTGAGTCGCTGGTATCGACCCGCGATCGCTATCACTCCCCCAGCCTCAGCCCAAACCATCAAGCTCCTTTCCAGCAACGTCCATCCCAGCAACAAAGACTACGAGCCACTGCTGAGTTTGATCGAACAGGAAAAACCGGACTTCGTTCTCCTCCAAGAAGCCACAGCCCTTTCCCTAGAGAAGCTCCACAGTCTGAACCACCTATTGCCCTACAGCCTCGACAAAGTGCCGCCGGGCGATCGCCAACCGGGAGAAAAATATCCCCCCAAGGGCACAGCCATCTTCAGTCGCTTTCCCCTAACCGCTCAATCCTCCAAAGCCGAGAGCCCTGAAGACCGAGCAGGACTCTTAGCCCAGATCCAAACTGGATCCAACTCAGCTCAAGCGGCCTGGCTCCAGATTTTTGCCGTCCATGCCCTCGTCCCCATCCGCCCCAACTTTTATCGCCAGCGCAACGAGCAAATGACAGCTGTTTTTAGCGCAGCGAGGGCATCCGAGCTCCCCACAGTCGCCATGGGAGACTTCAACACCAGCCTCTGGTCGAGCCAACTCACAGACCAAAATACGGCCCCACTTCGCCCCGTTCGCCAAGGCTTCGGGATTCAGCCCAGCTGGCGGCCCAACCTCTCCTTTCCTAGAGGATTGCAATGGCTCGGCAATCTCTTCTGGACACCCATAGACCACAGCTACATCAGCCCAGACATCGCCATCGATCATTTCCGTCTAGGCCCCGATGTGAATTCTGATCATTTACCCGTCATTGTCGAACTGAAGATCCCAACTTAAAGCTGCACTCTCTTCTCTGGCCAGCACAGATGAGGCATCCAGTTGCCAGGTGAACAGCCAAGCCAGATCAACAGCCATTAAAAAACTCCCCAGCCGAGCGAGCCAGGGAGAATTGTAGAGAGAGGAAAACGCAAGTCGCTCGAAATAGAAGCACCTAAGGCAAGGAAAGTTCTAAAACAAACGATTGATCACAATGGCAGCGATCGCAGCAAATGCAGTGATACCCAGCCCAACTGCAGGACTTTGACCCCGAGCTACAGCAAACGTTGTGGCAACGCCTGCTCCAGTAGCTGCGACGACAGCTTCGCCCACGATTTCAGACTTTGGGTTGTTATACATGCCGCGGCACCTATCGAAAGAGTGATTTTGCGAGTTGGCTTCCAACCTATCACTAACAATTCGGTGGGGTCTTTACCTAGAAGCCAAGCTGAGACGAGGCTTGACAAACATCTAGGTTTCTTAACAATCTCTGACGAATGATTATTCCTCGTAACTAATTGCCCTGAGTCAGCTCCAAATTGCCACCTTTCACCCAACCCTCCAGATCACCATTGGCGACTTTAATGCGTTGCCAGGCCTGGTCTCCGCTGGTCTCCAGCAAATACACTTCGCGTTTGTATTCAATCCCCCCCACCTGCTCGCCATTCAAAGAGGCCTCCGAACGTACCAAGAGACCTTCTGGCCAAGTCACCCAAGCCAAGTCCCCAGCAGGAGCAGGCTTCGGAGGTGTGGGTTTAGCAGCGGCAGTGGTCTCAGCCGGTTTTGCACCAGCCTCGCCTTCCTCCGCAGGAGGATTAGGAGCCCGAGTTTGCATGGGCGAAAAAGCCACCCCCTGCTCTTCCGGGAACACAGGCTTATCTGGAATCGCGCCGTACTTCTCAATATAGTGACGTGAGACAGCGTAGGCTCCGGCACCAATCAGGGCCAAGGTAATAAAGATGCCGAGGAAAACCCGGATACAGCCAGATACACGCATTGCCTAAAGGATGTTTTGGGGAGCACAAAGTTCAGCCTAATGCTACACGAAGCTGAAACGGGTTAGGGGAATCCCCTGCCCATTCGAGTCTCTATTTCCCCTGGGCTACGAGATAACTCACCAAAAACAATCCATCCCCATCAATCCAGGATTCACGAGTCTCAAAGCCAGCCTGACTCGCGAGCCGCGCAAACTCTTCTGGGCTGTATTTATAGGAATGCTCGGTCAGCAGCCGCTCCCCCGCATCAAAGTGAATTGACTGCCCCGCCAAGCTCACCGTCTGCTCTACCAAGCTCTCGATATACATTTCAATGCGACCTGGCGCTTCATTGTAAAAAGCGCGATAGCGAAACTGGTCCAGCGCAAAGTCTGCCCCTAATTCCCGATTCATGCGTTCCAGCAAGTTCAAGGCAAAGTTAGCCGAGACCCCAGCAGCATCATCATAGGCAGCCTCTAAAAGCGCCTTTGTCTTCTTCAAATCCACTCCGATCAACAGCCCACCACCGGGACCAACCAGCTGAGCCACATTGCCCAAGAAGGCGACGGCTTCATAGGGCTGGAGATTACCAATGGTGGAGCCGGGAAAGAAGGCGGTTTTTGTTTTGCCTTCCAGGGCTTCAATGGCAGGCAATTGCAAAGGTTGGGTGTAATCCGCACAAATCGCCACCGTGGCCAGGCCATGGTATTGAGCAGCCAGGGCCTTACAGGACTCGACCAAATGCTGCTGGGAAATATCTAGCCCCACATAGGCAGGGAGGGGACGCTGAGCTTCTGCCACCGCATTCAGCAACGTGCCAATCTTCTTGCTGCTGCCACTGCCATATTCCACCAACACCCCATCCGCTAAATGGGTCGCAATCTCTGCCCCATGCTCAGCCAGGATTTTTAGCTCCGTTCGGGTGGGGTAATACTCCGGCTGTTGAGTGATTTCGACAAACAGCTCAGCCCCTCGCTTGTCATAGAGGCACTTGGCAGGCACCGCCTTGGGTTGCTGCTGAAGACAGGTCAACACCGTCTCTCGAAAATCCTCTTCCACCGGATGAAAATCAAAGACCTGGACTTCTGCATTGCCTGCTGCATGACCAACGGATGGTGAAACGGTGGAAGACTGGGCAGGATCGAGCATTGCAGGCATATCGGACAAAACCTCTTAAAACAGCAGCGATCGCCCAACCAGATGCCCAGGGAAGCACAGCGCAAAATCCCAAGACATTGTCATTGCACCGCCAGCACTGCGAGTCCCTAGCAGTTGCCCATGCAAGCCAATCATCGAGCCATCGCTATTCCCAGCCTAGCGCGGCATCCCCAAACAAACATGGGGACTCAAGGGGAGGCAACAACCCTTGACAGCAGGCCCAAGGGCCATTGCCAGTCTGCTCTTAGGCGGCCAAACGAATCCCGCTGAACTGCCAACGCGCCGAAGGTGGAAAGAAATTGCGATAGGTACTGCGAATGTGACTCAGCGACGTCGCACATGACCCGCCACGCAGAACGAGCTGATTACACATGAACTTACCGTTGTACTCACCAATCGCTCCCTCCGCCGCACGATATCCCGGATAGGGAGAATAGCTACTTTGGGTCCATTCCCAGACATCGCCATACATCTGTCGTAAACCCGATCCCTTAGTCGCCTCTGCCGCAGGCTGGGGATGCAAATGGTCTTGGTCAACAAAGTTGCCCTCAGAATCAATGCCTCGACTTGCCAGCTCCCACTCCGCCTCTGTCGGTAGTCGCTTACCGGCCCAACGGGCAAAGGCATCTGCCTCGTATCCGCTCACATGACATACCGGCTCAGCGAGGTTCACAGGTTGCAAACCCGCCAGGGTCATCACCCACCAATCTCCATCTCGCTGCTCCCAGTACAGAGGGGCATTCCAATCCTCCCGCTGCACCATGCCCCAGCCCTCCGAAAGCCAATGCTGGGCCTGCTGATACCCACCATCGGTCATAAATTCGAGGTATTCACCATTGGTGATCAGGCGATCGCCTAACGCAAAGTCCTCCACAAACACCCGGTGACGAGGACCCTCATTATCAAATGCAAAGTCTTCAAAGCGACTGGCCAAGCCATCCACCTCTCGACCTATTTCTACAATGCCCCCCGCAAAGGACTGATATCCCAAAGGCAGAAGCTTAACGCGCTCAACCTGAGCCAAATCTCGACGATAGGCCGGACGTAGCGGATTCGTCGCTAAGATATGCTTGATATCCGTCAACAACAGCTCCTGATGCTGCTGCTCATGGTGCAGTCCTAAAACCACCAAAGCTTCAACATCTCGGTTCCCCGCCTGCTGCTCAATCAGCTCCGCCATGGCCTCATCCACCGCCGCTCGATAGGCATAGATATCCTTCACCGTGGGACGAGAGAGCAGGCCGCGCTGGGGTCGGGGGTGACGTTGGCCCACCGCCTCATAGTAGGAATTGAAGCAGTAGCCATAGTCTGGGTGGAATAGCTCATAGCCCGGCAAAAACGGCACCAACAAGAAGGTTTCAAAGAACCAGCTCACATGGGCCAAATGCCATTTAGGCGGGCTCACATCCGCCATGGTTTGAATGAGATAGTCTTCGATTTCAAGGGGAGCACAGAGGCGATCGCTCAGGGCTCGCACCTGTCGATACTTTTGCAGCAAGGGACTCCCAGCCTGATTAGCTGAAACATCATGCATGGAGAAGTCAGTCAGCCGAAAGCTCGAAACAGAAGACATAGAGATTGAACGAGTGATAGAGCGACCTCCCAAGACCCACCGGTCGGCTGCAGAGACGCAGGCAACGCATCCCCAAATATCCAGGGATTAGGTGATGGGAATTTGGAGTAAAAAACAGCCAGCGTAATGCAATGACAATTCGCCTGGCTCCATAAGACTGTAGCGAGCTAATCCTAGAAAAACAGGCTCTTGATTCTCATTCAAGCGGGGTGCTACTATTGAAAATCGTGATTGAAAGATTTTTGCTGGAGCCAGCGCGCAATGACTAAACGTACCCTTGGTGGAACCAAAAGAAAGCAGAAGCGCACCTCTGGCTTCCGCGCTCGTAGCCGCACCCGCACCGGCTCAAATGTGATTAAAGCGCGCCGCAAGAAAGGCCGCGCTCGTCTGGCTGTATAGCAGATTGATTTGCATCCTAACGATGTAGCTCAAGCGACATAAATTGCTCAGCATTCAGGACGCAAGCCCATTCGGGTTTGCGTCCTGTGTTTGTATGGACCACGGTCGCCCTTAAAGTGGATTCGGTCCTGCCAGAGCAACAGGCAAATCTTGATTGAGGAAAAACCGTGGCGCTGCCCAAGCCCTATCGGCTCAG
The DNA here is from genome assembly GCA_938015405.1 of uncultured Pseudanabaenaceae cyanobacterium. Lineage (GTDB taxonomy): Bacteria > Cyanobacteriota > Cyanobacteriia > PCC-9006 > JAAUQQ01 > JAAUQQ01. The sequence goes on along the minus strand of CALLPZ010000301.1, from coordinate 4,505 downwards.
AGAACGAAAAGAATTTGAACGGGTCTATCGGCGAGGTCAGCGCTGCGGAAGCCCAGCCTTACTGCTGCGTATCGCCAGCCAGCCCAAAACCATTACGAAGCAATCCCCAGGGACTCCTGCCCCAATCAAAAAAGCAAAATCCACTGCCTCTAAACCCGTAGCCCCCCAGGCACCAAAACCCAGTCGCATTGCTGTAGTCGTCAGCACAAAAGTCCACAAGCGCGCTGTGGTCCGCAACCGTCTCCGTCGACAAATCCAGGCCGCTCTCCAATCCCTATTAGCCCAACTCCTACCGGGCCGACTGATCGTCATTACGGTCAAGCCTCCAGCGGTGGAGTGCGATTATTACAAATTTTTGCAACAATTAGAGCAACTACTGATCAAAGCTGAGGCACTCCATGGGCATTAAGGAAGAGATTTTCTACGAAGGCGGCCCCCACAAAGGAGAACTGGTTATTAATGGACTGATCGGTCTCACCATCATTGGCCTACCCCTTGCAATCGGAGCCTTGGTGAGAGCCCTCTGGTTGCGCTATCGCATCACCAATCGTCGCATCTCGATTACGGGGGGCTGGATGGGCCGCGACAAGTACGAGTTCATCTACAACGAAGTGCGTAAGGTTGTGTCCATGCCTCGGGGTGTTGGCCTGTGGGGTGACATGGTGGTAACCATGAACGATGGCTCCCGCATTGAAATGCGTGCAGTGCCAAAGTTCCGTGAGGTCGAAGCCTTCATCAACGAGCGCACCGAAAGCAAGAAAGCCGAGCGCAAGGCTGCTCTTAAGGGCAAGAAGGTCAAACAGGCGTAAGACGCTCCAGGATGGCTAACAACGCATCCACCTGAGCGAAGACGATTGAAATCGCGACAACAAATGGGTGATCGGTCTTGGGCAACAACGTCCGTAGACCTGTCACCCATTTGTGATCATTGGGCTCTAAAGGATCGGTTCAATGGCGGCGTTCCGCCCATGGAACGTCACCGAGAACCACTAGAATGGAAGGCGCTTATGGCATGTTTGCTGTATGAACAGTCAGTCATAGGTATTCCAGCGATCGCGGTATCGAGACGATATCCAGGTGCTGGGAATGGTAAATCAGTAGAGGCGCAACGGCAGGCGAATGGATTTCGGCATTGGCTTTCTTTCAAACAACGTAATGCTGCCCATCCTAGATTTTTTCTATGGATTGGTTCCCAGCTATGGACTCGCGATCGTCGCACTCACCCTTGTTGTGCGTACCGCTGTCTTTCCCTTAAGTGCTGGATCTATTCGCAGTGCCCGACGCATGAAGGTGGTGAACCCCCTCATGCAAGAGCGCCAAAAAGAGGTCAAGGAGCGCTACAAAGACGATCCGGCCAAGCAACAAGAAGAGCTGGGTAAGATTTTCAAGGAATTTGGCAATCCCCTCAGTGGTTGCCTGCCGGTTCTCTTCCAAATGCCGATCCTCTTCGCCCTCTTCGCCACCCTGCGAGGATCGCCATTTGCAGACATTAATTACACTGCCAATGTCCAGGTTCTGCCCCAGGAAAAGATTGAGCAGCTTCAGCCCGTTGCCTTTTCCACCAACCCTCAAACCATTTACTTCTCAGAGCAGGAGCATGCAAAGGTCGCCGCTGTCATTCCCAGTGGTAATCGCCTGGGCGTAGGCGATCGCGTGGACATCGAATTCAAAACTGTTGATGGCGCTCCCCTCAAGGAACTCATCGCAGACTATAAAGATGTTGACCTAACCCCTCAGTGGAGCATTACCAAAGGTGATGACGTCATCAAGGTTGAAGCGGATGGCACTATCACTGCCCTCAAGCCTGGTGATGCGACAGTCCAAGGTCAAGTTCCAGGCCTAGCCGCAAATCGGGGCTTTCTCTTCATCAAAGCCCTAGGCCGCGTCGGTGCCACGGCAGCAGATGGCAGCATTAACTGGGATATCGTGGCCATGGTCCTGGCCTTTGGTGTCAGTCTGTTTGTCAGCCAACAACTCACAAACCAAGGCAATAAGAAGTCCGCGAACGGTGAAGCCACCCCTCAACAGGCTCAACAGGAAACCATTGCCAAGGTGACTCCGGTTCTTTTCTCCGGAATGTTCCTATTTTTCCCTCTCCCTGCCGGCGTACTGATGTACATGGTTCTGGCCAATATCTTCCAGACCGTTCAGACCTTCTTCCTCATGCGAGAGCCGCTGCCAGCGAATGTCCAGAAAATGCTGGACGAGCAGATGCGAAAGGAAAACGCTGGAGTCAATCGTCCCGCCTTTGAACCGAAAGGGAGCAAGGCCAAGATGAAGACAGTGGACGTGGAAGCCAAACCCGTCGAGAAAAAGAAGGCTGAGAAAAAGCCCACCAACACCGCCGCTGGGAAGCGAGGCAACGCTGGTAAGGCGAACAACAAGAATCAGAGTAAAAAGCGCTCTAAGAAGCGCAAATAAGTCACTATCGCCTAGGGTTGCATCACTGCGCCCTAGGCGATTTGCTTTTCAGGACGTCCCCCTAGGCCTCGCCAGTTCAATTCATCGAGCAGTTCCCACCTTGGAGTAAAGACCCATGAGCCAGGCAATGCAAGCCCACCTCGATCAGGGCTCCCAATGGCTACAAAAGCTTCTAGATTTAAGTGGCTTTAGCGCATCAGTCAGTGCCGACATTGTGGAACCCCTCTCTCACCAACATGCCGAAGGAGAGGAGCGGGAAGAGAGCGTGGCCTGGCTCACCATCGATAGCAGTAACTTGGATTCTGAGAAGGTTGCATTGCTCATCGGCGACAAAGGAGAAGTCCTGGATGCCATCCAGTATCTGGCCAGCCTGGAGCTAAACTTCAAAGCCGAGCGCGATGCCCAGCGGGCCTATGTGGTGGACATTGATGGATACCGCGATCGCCGCCAGCAAGAACTCAAACAACTCGTTACCGAAGTGGCAGCCGTGGTCAACAGCTCCCGCAAGCCCTTCGAAATCTGTGGCCTCTCCTCAGCGGAACGCCGGGAAGTACACACCCTACTCAAAGCAGGTTTCCCAACCATGGAAACCTTCAGCCGAGGCAAGGAACCGGACCGTCGCCTAGTGGTCCAAATCCGTCGCCCCAGCGCAGACAGTGCAAAAAGCTAATTTAAAGTTCCAGTCGCGACCAGATTGCCCATCAATACCGAGCCAAACAGGCCCTAAGATTAAGCAAGGGTCAGATGGAGACCAGATGTCCTGACGGCCAATATGCCCTGACAGATTTAGGAGTGACTTGCCATGAAAGACCCCTCAAAATCTCCCCTGGGCAAACCCACATCAGCCAAATCTCCTCTGGGCACGGTGCCCATGTCCCAACTGCTGCAAATCCCGGAAAAGCAGCTCACGGTGGAGGTCAAGGACTACCTACCGGATCTGGAAACCCTGACGCCGGTCCAGGGAGCGATCAAGATTCACCACAAGGGAACCTTCCTAGAGGTCAGCGCCCAGGCCACCGCCATTGTGACCCTGGTGTGCGATCGCTGTCTGGCCCAGTACAACCACCGCATCGCCCTAGAGACCACAGAGATCCTTTGGCTAGAAGAGCCTGAAGACCTGGACAACGCCGATTGGGTCGAGCGGGAAATTGAAACCGAAGACCTCATCGAGCGCATTTCCCCCACGGGTAGCCTCGACCTGACCCAATGGCTGTACGAACAGCTCTGCCTCGCCATCCCCCCCCAGAAACTCTGTGACACCAGCTGTGATGGCATTGCAGTAGCAGACGAGCCTGAAGTGACCAACGAACCAGTCGTGGATCATCGCTGGGCAGCCCTCGCCCAACTCAAACAGCAGATGTCATCCTAAAGACTGAAGATTGATTTCACAGTATTGGATGATTAGTCTCAAGCATTAGAGACCAATCCCCGTCAGGGCATGGCCTACCGCGTCCCAGTTTTGGTGTACGAGTCTAATCCAGTTGTCAGCTCCTATGCACCGCTTCCCAGTCTGACCTTCACTATCAGCCTATGTCCTTCCCCACTGAATTTGAGCTGATGCTCCGGGCGCGGTATCCCATTCTCTACGTGCCGACACCGGAGGAGGAACGACTCGAATCCACCATCACGACTTGTGCCAAAAACCTAGGCAACCGCGCCGTCTACACCTGGGACTTTGTCGATGGCTTTCGCGGCAGTGCCAATGACAGTGGCGTGGCCGTGCGCAATCCCCTACAAGCCCTGGAACATCTAGAGAAGTTGCCGAGCGGGACGCCGGTCATCGCAATCCTAAGAGATTTCCACCGCTTCCTCGAAGATGTGGCCGTGGCCCGCAAGCTGCGCAACCTGGCTCGCCTATTCAAATCCCAGGCCAAGAACATTGTGATCACTTCGCCGGAGCTGGTACTACCGCCAGAGCTGAGCGAGCTAGTGACCGTGCTGGAGTTTCCCCTGCCCAAGGTGGAAGATATCCAGCAGGAACTGGAACGACTGCTAAGCGCCACAGGTCAACGCCTGGGCGAGCGAGAGCTCGACAACCTCGTCCGCTCTTGCCAGGGGTTAAGCCTGGAACGGATCCGTCGCGT
>CALLPZ010000300.1 GCA_938015405.1 uncultured Pseudanabaenaceae cyanobacterium | reverse complement strand
ACTTCTGGGCGGCGCAGCTTATTGCCGGTGTAGCGGCCCCGACGAGAATGACTTGACCCCTTATAAATCGCTTGCCAAGTAATGCTGGGATTTAGAGAGGATTCCGCAGGATCCGATGCATAGATAAACACAATCACAGCCTTCTCGTCGCGCTTTTGCTGCGCCTCGCCCAACACCTCAAACTCATTGGTACCCAAGACGATGGAGGGATCTGCAATCTCTGCATCAAGTTGGGCAATGATGGTTTCGCGGCTGGCTAGAAGGTACTCCTCGGGGATGGGAGCCAGAATCGCGAAGTCTAAATTTCTGAGCATTCGGAAAGCCGTAATAGTCGTATCTAATCCTAAGCTTCCCAAGGATAGCGATCGCAGCGCTAGGGGGCAATTGCCCCTCTTGGCAGTTCACCCATTACCGAAAAGTTACGGTTCTCTCGCGGTCTGGGAGCTGGTACCGATTAGCCTACCAGCCTTGTTGGAGCGGCTGATGGGAACTGATGCGTCTGCCTTTATACCGATTTTTCGTTGCTTGCTGCTTGAATCTTCTTCTCGTGCTTCCGTTGAGTCTCGATGCCCCGTTTGCTCCAGGCCTTAGAGATGAGCCGATAGGACTTGCTGTGCCGTTAGCGCTAATGCTGGAAATAAAGGGGACTGAATGGCAGTGTCGTTTTGGTAAACCTGCTCCTCGTAGAGCCCATCGACCCATTCCAAAACCGTGACCTTTTTCGCGATGGGGTCCACGATCCAATATTCCGAGATGTGCCGTCCGGCATATTCAGTGCGCTTGTGGCGATAGTCTAGATTTTCCTGGTTCGGATTCACCACGTCCACGACCAGTTGCGGTGGTGGCATTTCGCAGGTAATCAGCGCGTACCTGGCTCCCATCAAGGCATGTCTGGCCTCTGCTGAAAGCAGCATCAAATCAGGCTGTCGAACATTGGCATACTTACCACTCACTTCAATCTGCGCTTTCATGCTCAATCGAGCAACTGGAACACCGCTTTGAAACAGATAGGTAAATAGAAATGAGGCGATTAAATCATTGAGTCGGCTGGCAAGAGGGATAGCGATTAATTGACCATCCACAAGCTCATAAGTGGTATCAGTACCATCGTCATAATCGAGGTACTCCTCCAAAGTCATGGGGGTCGAGACAATCGCCATAGCAAGTTCCCACTTACTCTGTTCATCCATTGTATGACGCTAAAAAACACCGGGTGTTTGATAGATCAGAGAGCTTTGTAGACTCCCAGGTCAACCACCCGGTGTTTAATCAAATTCAGCTAGGCCAGCACTAAATTAGAGCTGCTTCACCTCAGAAACCAAATCCGCCACAGCTTCCTTGGCATTGCCGAAGTACATTGCTGTCTTGTCGCGGTAGAACAACTGGTTATCAATGCCCGCATAGCCAGGCTTCATGCTGCGCTTGATGACAATGGTGTTCTTAGCCTTGTCCACTTCCAGGATGGGCATGCCGTAGATGGGGCTGTTGCTGTCTTCCTTTGCATCAGGATTGACCACATCGTTGGCACCAATGACCAGGGCAACATCGGTCCGGTCAAATTCGCCGTTGATGTCATCCATGTCATAGAGCTGGGAGTAGGGCACGTTCGCCTCAGCCAGCAGCACGTTCATGTGACCCGGCATACGACCGGCAACGGGGTGAATCGCGTACTTCACTTCCACACCGCGAGTTGCCAGTTGGTCAGCCAACTCACGCACGCTGTGCTGCGCTTGAGCAACTGCCATGCCATAGCCAGGAACCACCACAACGGAGCGAGCATAGCCCAGCATCATTGCGCCGGTTTCGGCATCTACTTGGCGGTAGCTCTTCTCAGTGCCATCCGCTGCAACGCCACCGCTGCCCGTTGCGCCACCACCAAAGGCGGAGAACAAGACATTGGTTAGGGTGCGGTTCATGCCTTTGCACATGATCACCGTCAGGATGATGCCTGAAGCGCCGACCAAGGCACCGGCCACAATCAGGATGTTGTTCATCACCACAAAGCCCGCTGCACTGGCCGCCAAGCCAGACAGGGAGTTCAGCAGCGAAATCACAACGGGCATGTCGCCACCCCCAATGGGCAGCACTAGGAACAGGCCCAGAATCAGAGAGATTCCGGTAATGACCAAGAAGATGTTGCTGCTGGGAGAGATTAAGAGCGCCACGGACCCGGCCAAGAATAAGCCGAGCAAGAAGATGTTGATCAGCTTTTGTCCAGGGAGGGACATGGGCTTGCCGCCAATCAATCCCTGAAGCTTGGCGAAGGCGACGAAGCTACCCGTGAAGGTGATGCCACCAATCAAACTGCCCAAGATTGCCGTGACCGTTGCTGGAATGGGAACTGAGCCCTCCAGAAGCAACCGGTAGAATTCAGCGATCGCCACTAAGGCAGAAGCTGCGCCCCCCAAGCCATTGAGCAAGCCCACCATTTGGGGCATCTGGGTCATCTCGACCTTTTTGGCGGCAATGAAGCCAATGACCGAGCCCAAGGCGATCGCCCCAAGAATCATCGGATAGTTGACAACGCCTGTGTCGAGCAAGGTCGCAACGACGGCAATCAACATGCCAATAGAGGCCCAGGTATTACCTTGGCGCGCCGTTGCAGGAGAACCCAGCTTCTTCAGTCCCAGGAAAAACAGACCCGTGGCAACGATGTAGCTGAGTTGAATTGTTGAAGGAAGAAATGTTTCCATTTAGGGTTCTTTAATTGAAGCGATCAGGGAAGCAATCAGGGATAAACCGAATCGGACCCTATTTCTTAAACATCTGCAGCATGCGATCGGTGACCATAAAGCCGCCGACGACGTTAATCATGGCCAGGGTGATGGCGACCAAGCCCATGATCACGATGAAGTTGTTGTCCTTGGGACCGGCCACGACCATGGCACCAATGACGGCAATACCAGAGATGGCATTGGCACCGGACATGAGCGGCGTATGCAGCGTGGGAGGAACTTTGGTAATGACCTCGAAACCTGCGAAGGAGGCGAGGACAAAGACAAACAGCGCACCAATTAACGTTTCAGACATAACCCAAATAACCCAAAGCCAAATATGAATGCAAAGAAGTCTGTTGTGGTCGGTAAACCGTGGGAGCGCAGCGGTGCTCCCCAACGGTTTCCCTAGGAAGAGGCTGAAGCCTAAACTGCGGTCGGCTCCAGCATGGACTTGACCCGACCATTGAGAATTTCACCGCCATGGGTCAGGCAAGCGCCCTTGATGATGTCGTCCTCAAAATTCAAATTCAGCGCATCGTCTTTCACCATCAGCTTCAGCAGAGCTGAGAGGTTCTTGGCATAGAGCTGGCTGGCATGGACCGACACCGTCGTTGGAAGGTTGTCGGGACCCATAATCGTGATGCCATTGTGCTCCACGGTTCGACCCGATTCGCTATAGGCGCAGTTTCCGCCTTGGTTGGCGGCCATGTCGACTACCACAGCCCCTGCTTTCATGCCTTCCACCATTTCTTCAGTGACGATGCGGGGGGCTTTCTTGCCGGGGACCTGGGCAGTGGTGATCACCACGTCCGACTTCTGCACATGCTCTGTCAGCACCTTTTGGGTATGCTCTTGAGCTGCTTGAGAAAGCTCCTTCGCATAGCCCCCTTCGGCACGGGTTTCTTCTTCAAAGGTGATATCGATGAAGTTGGCACCGAGGCTCTGGACCTGTTCCTTCACTTCAGGGCGAATGTCGAAGGATTCAACCACGGCACCGAGGCGACGGGCTGTGGCAATGGCCTGCAAGCCTGCCACACCAGCACCCACGACCAGAACCTTTGCAGGAGCAATGGTGCCCGCTGCGGTGGTCAACATAGGGAAATACTTGGGCAATGCTGCTGCGGCGAGGAGCACTGCTTTATAGCCGCCGATACTGGCCTGGGATGACAGAGCATCCATGCTCTGGGCACGACTGATGCGGGGAACTAACTCCATGCTGAAGCTTGTCACTCCCTTATCTGCAAGGGTCTTGGCCAGTTCTACATCCCCCAGGGGATCTAGAAAGCCAATAATGACTGAGCCAGATTTGAGGCCATCCAACCGATGGGATTGTCCCCGCAGTGTTTTGGAAGCAGCGACTGTCAAGATGGCATCGGACTCATTCCAGATGCGATCGCCATCGACAATCTGGGCTCCTGCTGCTTCATAATCTGCATCACTGGCACTGGCAAGGACTCCGGCTCCAGATTCAATCCAAATCTCCAGTCCTTGTTTAACCAAGCGTTTTACTACATCAGGCACAAGGGCTACCCGTTGCTCACCGTCCAGTTCCTTTGGAACGCCCAGCTTTAATGCCATGCCGCTCTTTTCCTCCATCGACGTTCAGCCCTAAGCATGAATATGCATAGTTGCCTGATCTGAATCCTAGGCTGATCCCCCAGGGAGAGCGGTGTCTGTGATGTTCCTTGAAAAAACTAAAGGAAGAGCAATCTCTTTCCCCGAGATTATTAAGCGCATCGATTTTGGGGCTTTAAACCCCGATGTGAGGATTGTCTGGAGGCTTAACAGGGAGCGGGACAGTTTATTCTCCGGACGCCTGCGCAACATTTCCTTACGGGCAAAGGTCATAATGGTAGAAACGTGCGTATCGACTGCATGGGTTGGTCACGCGAATACCACCTAGTTTTGATTAGGGGTTGCTGGTGTGAGGATCAGCTTGCAGTCCGCCGGTCGCCACTGCGTTCTTAACGATTGGGAATCTCTGCTACCTATGCTGCAAAAGCGTCTATTCAAGTCTGTCCTGTCCGTTGCTGCCATCGCGGGCTGCTTTGCTGCAGGCAATACCTTTGCTCAAGCCCAAGGAGCGTTGCCTAGCTTCCGCTGGAACAACCGTGAAGGTTTCAACGAACTTAAGAATATTATTGAACTGAGCGATGCGCCTAACCGTTGGGGTCGTTACCGCCTCAAGATCGGTTCCAATGACATGAAACGCGCCGTCTCTCAGTTTGTTGTCAACTACCCCGACTATTTCGACGGTAAGTTCAACCCTGATGAAATGGAAGTTCGCATCTGCTCCAAGAAGGGCTCCTTCCTCAGCCGCGCTAAATGCTCTGCGGTGGAGTTAGATGAAGTTGATCTGGATACTGAGAACTATCGCATTGCGCTGTACCCTCTTGAGCCCGTTGCTGCGGGTAGCACAGTGGAGTTGGTCTTCGATGATGTGAAGAACCCCCGCCGTCGCGGCATGTACCAGTTCAACGTGTTGGTTGAGTCTCCTGGTGATTTGCCTCTGCTGAGTGCGGTTGGCTCTGCGATTCTGAGCATCGACTAAGTTGCGATCGCTGAAAACAAGCGCTTGAAAAAAGAGGCTCCCGCTAGTTAACTAGCGGGAGCCTCTTTTTGAGTCTGACAGAGATCTTCTTGCACTGCCTGGTTTTACCTCTCCTGTGAGGAGAGTCCTCGGATTGATGCGAAAGGTTTAATAGGTCGTAATCAACAGCTCCGTGATCTTGCCTCGATTCTTCGCCTTGGAATTAATCGAACGCGCAGCAGTGATTTCGTGGAGCTGAAAAACGCTGTCATCGTAGAGTTCGCGAACGAACTCACAGTTGGAGTTAGACAGCATTACCTTGACGCCGCGCTTTGCCAGCGTGAGGCAAACATCCCGCAATTGTTCATGCTGAATCGCCCCGAAGGCATCGCGGCTATAGCTGGTGAAGTTGCTGGTCGCACTGATGGGGAAGTAGGGCGGATCCAGGTAGACAAAGTCCCGCTTGCCTCGGGCATGTCCTAACACGCTGGTGAAGTTCTGCTGTTCAATCTCACAGCGTTGCAGAACTTCTGAAGCA
>CALLPZ010000299.1 GCA_938015405.1 uncultured Pseudanabaenaceae cyanobacterium | reverse complement strand
AAAAAGTAAGGAAGTAGAAAAGTGAACAATCTTTACTGTTCAAATTTAATTTCTGCAATTTTCGACTCAGTTTTCCATCGAGAAATAGAAGCCTGGCAAAACAGTAATTTTCTGTCGCGGTGGATTCTTACCCGTACTTTTCTAATGGCGTATATGACGACAACAATGCTGGAATAAGCCTGAGAGGTTGTTTGAGAATTTTCCCTAGCCTCAAGCTGGAGACTGCTACCAAGATGATTAGAAGCAGCAGTTTTGGGGTGCATCGGCTGCTCTGATGAGACTCGCAGGCTGTTGTGAGGCATTCCGTCCCCCTCTCAGCAGGCTGCTAATGGCTTAGCTTGCATTTGCAGACCTCTCGCTCCCTCCAAGGAGTGAAATTTCTTGGGGGGATATAAACATTTCGATACGTTGCCTAAGCCATCGCTTCTTCCAGAAGCTCCTCCGCAATATCAAAGTTCGCTGTCACATTCTGAACATCGTCCAGATCTTCCAGGACATTCATTAACTTGATGACTTGCTTAGCCTGCTCAAGCTCCGTCACGGCAGTCTCATTCCCTGCAATCCAACGCAGCTCAGTCGTTGTCACGGCATAGCCACTGCTCTTCAGGGCCTGACTCAACGCCTCTAGATTGCTCACCTCAGTAAAGACCTCGGCACCAGGTTCTTCAGCATTTTCAATCAACTCATAGGACTCCGCCCCAGCCTCTAGAGAGGCTTCTAAGAGTTCATCCTCATTCACAGCGCCACTGAGGGTCACGACCCCCTGATGATTGAACATCCAGCTCACACAGCCCGTGGCCCCCAAATTTCCACCATTCTTACTGAAAGCCACACGCAGATCCGCTGCGGTGCGGTTGCGGTTATCCGTCAACGCCTCAATCAAGATGGCAACACCGCTGGGACCATAGCCCTCGTAACGGATGGCTTCATAGTCGTCGCCACCGCCATTGAGCGTGCCGGCTCCCTTGGCGATCGCCCGATCAATATTGTCATTGGGCATGCCAGCAGCCTTGGCCTTCTCAATGGCTGAGCGGAGCTGGAAATTACCAGCAGGATCAGGAACGCCGCTGCGGGCCGCAACGATAATCTCCCGCGAATATTTTGTGAAGACTTTACCTTTTTTGGCATCAACGACAGCCTTCTGCCGCTTGATATTGGCCCACTTACTATGTCCAGCCATAGAAACCGTAAAAACGAAGGAGATATAGAGCGTTCAGGGAGTGAATGAATGCCCTGGAACGAGTAATGCCGCTGAGCGATGCTTAACCCGAGTCTGTAAAACTGAGACGATGCTCCATGGGTCAGAGACACCGTCCATCTTAGAGGCCCCTACAATAGAGGAATTCTTACAGAATCGCCCACAAATTCTACACTGCTGCCTTTCCTGCCATGGCGAACCCCTCGGACGGTCAAAATCGCACCTATCCCCAGGGTCGTCAAAGCCCAGATGCAACTCAGCCCCTGCCTGCGACGACTCAGACTGCTGCAGATGTCGATGAGACTGCTGTTCTGACTCGCCCGCTCCAGGCGGTGACCCAAGCAGAGCCATCTAAGCGCTTCACCTTTATTCGTGGGTTAACTCGCGGACGAACGACGGTTCACCAAGAGGGGCGCATCAAGCTTAAGCCAGGTGTTCTGGATCAGCTTTTGACGAGCGTTTGGGCGATCGCTGCTACGACACTAGCAGTACTCAATCCCTATTCGCTACAGCAGCTAGAGCGGCGTTCTCAAACTGCCCTCCTAGAACTGCGGGGAGCATCGCCTGTGCCGGAGGACATCATCATCCTGGCCATCGATGATAGTTCGCTCGATGCCAATGAATTCTACGCTCAAGACCCTGAGACCTATGCCAGCTTAGCCCCCATTCAGTCTTGGCCATGGGAGCGACGGGCCTATGCCGAGGCGATCGAGCGGTTGATGGGAGCAGGGGCAAGGGCGATCGCCTTGGATGTAGTGTTCTCAGTGCCCAGTAGCTATGGGGATGCTGATGATCAGGCCCTGACAGCAGCCCTGCAAAGCTACCCCGGCAAGATTGTGTTGGCAGAGCAATACTCAGAAGATGACAGTGACCAGGGGGCCACGACGCAATATGAACGGCCTCGCCCAGAATTTATCGAAGCCCCAGCCCGTACCGGCTTAATTAATTTCATCTTGGAGCCCGACGGCCGGATTCACCAACTGGGCCGCCAAGCCATTGCTCAAAAGCGGGCAGAAGATCCGTTGCTAGATAGCTTGCTGACCAGCGGAGACTTAGATTTGGGCGTCTCCTTGGCATCGGCCCTGCTAGAAGCTGCCGAAATTGACTATCCCGAGCCCGAAGGCTCGAATATCTTTTTCCATGGTCCGGCCCAAAGCTTTCAGCATGTTCCTTTTTGGAAGGTGCTGGATGAGGCGGGCTGGCAGTCTTTGGCAGCCTCTGGCATCGATTTCCAAGATAAGTTAGTCCTCATTGGTGGAACAGCGGGCATTTTGCAGGATCTCCATTCGGTGCCCTTTGGCGGGACGATCCAATATCGTCAACCGATGGCTGGGGTAGAAGTGCAGGCCAATGCGGTCGCGACGCTCTGGCGAGACCGTGCCCTGATGGATTGGGGGCAAATGGCTCCCTGGCGTCGCGGTGGCTTGATTCTGGTGTTGGTGCTGGGGACGAGCTGGATCATGAGTCGCCCCAGTCAGCTCACGAATCGCTTGCTCTTGGGAGCTGCTTTGGGACTGGGGTGGTGTGGGCTAAGTTTGGGGGCTTTGGTGTTGGGGCAAACGATTGCGCCGTTGGCCCTACCGCTGTTGGCGATCGCCGGATTCAGTGGTGCCCAGGTAGCAACCGTGGGTGTGCGTGAGCAGGTTCGCAAGCAGCGGCTGCGCACCATGCTCAAGAGTCATGCTTCCGTGCCCGCTGTGCGAGAGATCCTGAGTCAGCAGGAAGACTTTCAAGATCTCCTTGCTGAGCGGGAGTCTGAAGTGATTGGGAAATTGCTCAGTAACCGTTACCAAGTCATTCGCCTACTCGGCACTGGAGGCTTTAGCGAAACCTACATTGCCCAAGATACCCAACGTCCGAGTTCTCCCCCCTGCGTTGTGAAGCAACTGCGGTTCCTGCAGGGCAGTGGAAATAAAATGCAGCTCATGCGCCGCCTGTTCGGTACTGAGGCAGAAACCTTAGAGAAGCTGGGGCAACATGACCAGATTCCCCAGCTATTGGCCTATTTCGAAGAGGAATATGAGTTTTATCTGGTCCAGGAACTGATCATGGGTCAGTCCCTCCATACCGAATTACTCCACCGTGCTCGGCTGCCGGTTTCTTCTGTCATTCGCTTGCTTCAGGACCTGCTGAATATTCTTGACTTTGTTCATGGCCAGAACATTATTCATCGAGATATTAAGCCCAACAACATCATTCGTCGGCGTACCGATGAAAAATATGTGCTGATTGACTTCGGGATCGCTAAGAGCATTGCAGCCAGCTTAGATGATGAGACCAATGCCCAGCTCACAGTTGCCATTGGCACCCAGGGTTATATTCCTCGCGAGCAAATTGCAGGTCGCCCCAGCTTTAAGAGTGACTTATACGCATTGGGAACAACAGCGATTGAATGCTTAACCGGCCTGATCCCCCGCCAGTTTAAATACGACGAAGTGGGGGAGATTATTTGGGCCCATCGGGCGAGCCAGCTTAGCCCTGAGCTCATTCAGGTTCTGCGTCAGCTCGTGCGCTGTGACAGTTTGAAACGTTATGGCTCTGCTCGCGAAGCCCTAGATGAGCTGAGCCAGACTCCAGAATTTCTTGCCTTAGAGCAGGATGAAAGTGATTTGGCGACGGACCAGCACCTGGCGATGCTCAGCGACTTTGAAGATGATGACGATGACGGGGCAAATGCCGACACAAAGTTATGGAATCGTGACAATTAGATTAAATGTCGCGTAGAGACGGGGGTAGCATTCAGCGAAAGCCTACTGGTGGCTGACCTGTTGGATTTTCTACCCTAACTTTCTGACAATCATAATTTTTCAGGCCATTTTATTGAGTCTTCTTACGCTTAATAGCTGAAGCGCATTTTTGCACTGTAAGCCTATTGGCTGAAAAAGTCGGGAACTTATCGGGTTTTTAGGGGTTCTTATAATGAAGCTAGAGAAAATTCATAGGTGATTTGTATGACTTTTCTCAAAGGAACGCGTAGTAATGATTCAGTCATGGCGCTAATCTATAAGAAGGAAACAGTGGGGAGGCTTGTTCACATCAACAAGCTTGTCTAGTCCTTGAGTCAGTTTGTGCAGGGAAGTCCTGGGCCTGGATCGTTCAATATTCGATCTTGCCGCAACTCCCATCGAACATTTTCGCCTTAGTCCGGCAACGAAATAGCGGTTCAACCTAAGTCTGGGTGGATGAGGTCTACAAATGGTGCGTCGTACTGTCTCGAGCACGATTTTAATATTGGGGTTTGCGCTCATGGGAGTGCAACCTGCCCAGGCAAACACGCCGCTCACTCGGGCGGTGGTGTCTTCGCTTTTGAATCAGGTGCGTCTGCTCCCCAAGAGCAAGCCTGCGCGCAAGGCGCAGCTGACTGATGTCCTGAAGCCTGGCGATGGAATTGTGACTTCTCGTCGATCTCTGGCGGAGTTGCGGTTCAATGATGGCTCCCTCGCGAGAATGGGAGAACAGGCTGTCTTCCGCTTTATTCCGAAGACGCGTAGTTTTCGTTTGAGCAATGGCACTGTGCTGATGCTGATTCCACCGGGTCAGGGACGGACCCAGGTGAGGACCCCAAACGTGACAGCGGGTATTCGTGGATCGGCGTTGATGATTCGCTATGACAAGGCGACGGATACTTCCACGGTCATAGCCCTAACGAATAGCCAGATTTCGGTGACCAACCGCGATCAGACCCAGACTCAGGTCTTGGAAGCGGGCCAGGCCGTGGTGACTTCGGGCGATAGCATCGTGGGTTCCTATGATGTGAACCTGGCAGAGCTGTATCGCACTAGCCCGATGCTCAAGGACCTGGATATGGATAATCCAGATGTGCCAGTGAAGGATAAGGCGATCGCTCAGGTTCGAGAAGAGACCCTTGAGGGGATTCGCAGTCAGCGCAGCTTTGCTGAAGGTGAAGGCAGTGACCTAACAGCTGAGTTCCGTCTCTCCGAAGTCAACGTAGACTCGGTGGTGGCTGATGAAACAGGGCGTCCTTTTGGCAGTGCAGTGCCCACGCTCCCGGAAATGGATCCCGACATGGAAATCTCAGGTGAAGGGAGTTTCCCTGGTCCAGCGATTGGTGTGAATGGCCCTTTGGATAAAGAGGGTAATAACGAAATTACGATTCCTACCGTCGTAACGCCACCTGTTATTGTTACTCCTCCTGTAGATCCTGTTTTACAGCCTCCCGTTGCTGTGGATCCACCAGTTGTGGAGCCCCCCATCGTTGCCGATCCACCAATTTTTGTGGAGCCTCCTATCGCTGTAGATCCGCCAAGCGTGATAGAAGAGCCTCCCATTGCTGCGGATCCACCGTTTATTGACGATCAAGTGGTGTTAGATAATCCACCTCTTGATGGTGGCGATTTAGCACTGCCGGGTGGCGATGACCTGATAGGTGAGGTGGACGTCGATAATGCACCGATTGCTGACGGTGGAGATTTACCCGATGGGATTATTCCAGGGTTAGGCGATTTTGATGGTGCAGCGCTTCAGCCAGAGGTTGATGGACCTATTGTTAATCCTGTCGATTCAGAATTTCCGGGTAGTGATGCTCTAATCGGTGAATTGGAGGTCGATAACACACCGATTTCTGGGGGAGAGGATGCTCTGCCAGATGGCATTCCGAGTTTAGACAGTTTTGATGGCGCAGCGCTTCAGCCAGCGGAGCAGAATGATGACTTTGGCATTGATGACCCAACAGATGTGCCGGACGTCGTTCCAACAGAATCGATTCCTGTTATTGACGATGCTGTGATGGAGAATCCAGCCTCGGATAATGGCACCTTGATCGACTTAACTGTGACGATTGGCGGGGAGTCCACCGTAATTGAAGGGGTAATACCGGGGGATGGGGTCACCGTGATACAGAGCCCTGTTTCAACGGATTCTGCTGCTGATCAATCTGCCGATGTTCCTCAGCCTGCAACCGAAGGCAATGGATTGATTGATTTCTAGAGGTTAGGGATTTATTCCGGATCTTGGCTGCCGTGGAGTTGAACTATATTTAGAGCCCTAGTGAGTGGCCAGTTTACTGGTTCAGCTTTTGCTAACTAGATTTTTTCCATTCCTCAGGCTTACAGGCTGGGATGATTTGTTGATGCGAATCATCTTTTAACTTCATGCCTAGATCGGGTATGAGGTCACTGTCAGCACTATCGACAACTATTAAAGTAACCAAAGCCCATCCTTGCAAATTAGATAGACAGTGAAGCATTCTTGGCGGCAATCGAACTTGGGTTTGAGTTTATTCCTGGCGAGTAGCTGGGGATTGCCTGCTATGGCTGTCGAAGTGACGCCTGTTTTGCCAGTAGCTGATGCTTCTGGGGGATCTGTCGCTGTCTCTAAAGTTGAGAAGGCTCACAGAGGACTGGCGAACAGTCCGCAACCCAAGACTGCGAAATTACCCGATTTTGCGAGCTTGGCCGCTACGACTGTTTCTGCGCCAGACCTGAAGCCTGAATGGTCGTCCCCGGAACGACCACTTTTCTTTGAGGCTGAGCGGCTGACATCTCCGGCCCCGCTTGCTGCGTCTGATGGTTTGTCAGCTCAGAAGCTTGATAATTTGCCTTCGATGGAGCGCTTTGAGCCAGCGTTTGCCCAGGCAATTCCGGTGCAGCCTCCGTCAGCGGCTCCTCCGGTGACTCCGTTGCCATTGCCCAATAACGGATCTAGCGATATTCCACCTTCCCAGCTGCCGCTTCCCCTGGAAGAAGGCGAAGTGCTGGGACAGGTAGATGATTCAGAGCTGGATGAGGCTGAGCTGATTGATAACGAGGCGGAGGAGATTTTAGATAATTCGGTGGCTCCCGCTGGCGATCTCCTGGAATCGGTGGATGGTCTAGAGGATCGTGGCATTGCAGGTGAGGGCGTGGGTGAGGATACCCAAGAGGCTTCTTCCGAAAATCCAGGGGAGGAGGAATGCCTGGAGCAAGAGGCATCGGACTGTGAGCCAGCATCAGGAATTTCGACTGAACAAATTGAGACGGATGGAACGGAACTATTCGAGACTGAATCTGAAGCCTTGGACAATTCAGAGCTTGAGACTGAGGAGTTTGATTCCGAAGAGTTTGATTCCGAGGAGTTTGATGCGGAAGAATTTGATTTCGAAGCTGGATTTGAGGATGAAGAGGCCCCAGAGAATGAGCCTGGTTCTAATGCTGCGGAGGCCTCAGAGAATGAAGAGACTGGCGAAGGTGACCCTGATTTAGGGGTTTTGCTGTTGCGGCCACGACCGTTGGCAAAGAAAAAGTCTCCCCTAAAGGTTCCGGTTTTCCTCGTGGGGAATGTTGGTTATATCGCGAATGGTAATACCCTAGCTGGGGTTGATCCTGTGAATGATCGCCTGTTTCGTAGTGGGGTTTCCCTGATTGCCAGTCCTCGGCTGTCGAAACGCACAGCGCTGATTGCTTCGGTCCAGGGCAACCTCTATCGATATGATGAGCTTTCTCGCTTGGACTATGACGAACTACGATTCCAAACGAGCTTGCGCCATGTCATTACTCGGCGGGTCTATGGGGATTTGGGTTGGACCTATAGACAATTGTTTTTACAAGAGAGTGGCGATCGCTTTTTGAATGAACATGCTGCATTTGCCAACCTGACTCGCCGTGACCCCATTACGAAGAAGACGGGAATAACCAGCTTTTATAACTTACGAGTGAGCTTTGCTGATCCAGAAACCAGTAGTCGCCTGCGCAATACCTTGGGAGCGAGCCTGCGTCATGATGTGACGCCAGGGCTACAGGCGTCTTTGACTGGACGGGCAACGCTGACGAATTTCACCCAACAATCTCGTCAGGATTTTTATGTTCAAGGATTGGCCCAGCTGTCGTACAAGATTTCTAAGAATTTCCGGCTGAGTACCTTTGCGAGTCTCACCCGAGGAAACTCTTCCAATCGTCGGGTGGATTTTGATAACTCGACGATTGGAGTGAGCCTCAGTGGCAATGTGAAATTGTTTTAGTGAGACCTTGTGAGTCTTTAGGGCTTTAGAAAGCAGGGCTCTTCTATTCTCATGCACTTTGAGTGGAGTGACGTCAGTCGTTATTCCCTGGGAGAAGGCGGTGAGCCCATAAGGCTAAATGCAGCCCACTGCCTGGGGTTTGGGTATTCCTGGCGGGTGGCAAGCATGGCGAGGCGCAGGGCCTCTGATTGACTGTGGCCTTGGTTTAGTTGCTTGTACAGTTGCTCCATCAGCTTGGCTGTGGCGTCGTCAGGGACAGCCCAGAGAGAGACGAGTACGCCTTTGGCTCCGGCCCCCAACCAGGCGCGAGATAAACCGACGACACCGTCGCCCGTGATCTCCCCTCGGCCAGTGTCGCAGGCGCTGAGTACGACGAGTTCCGCTTGGATTTTGAGCTGAATGATTTCGTTGGCAGTGAGTAGACCATCGCTATGGGGGCCTGGGTTCTTGAGACTGGGAGCTAAGGCGATCGCTCCAGGAATTTGCTTATCTGGATTAATTCGCTGTTGACTGCCCTGGGGAGCAAGCAAGGTTGGCCTACTAGCCTGGCTGGATTGAGCTAACCCGTAATCCAATAGTCCATGGGTGGCAAGATGAATCCAACTGGCTTGGGAGAGTTGCTGAGTGATGGATTGTTCTGTTGCAGCAGCACCCATGATGGGATGGGTCCGCATTTCCTTGGCGATGGCTCTGACCTCAGATTCAGCACCGGGGAGGGGAGAGAGGGGTTGAGGCTTGGCACCCGGTTTGGGCGGCAGGGCTGGCATGGTGGGGTTGCCAACGAGGAGGCTGTTGCTCCAGCGCTGCTTGGGATTGGCAGTGGGGATGAGTTGAAGAATTTGCAGTGAGGGGGCGTAGCTCAGTCCATGGCGATCGATGAGGAATTCCCCCTCGGAATTTTGCAGGGCGCTGAAGGGTAAAAGAAAAAGGACGTCGTGGGGAATAATGACGACTGGCGTTTGGGGGGATTGGGGCAGGAGATCTTCAATGGGGTCGATGAGGAGCTGATGGACCTGTTGGAGGGCTTTGTAATGCTGAGTGGTGACTGGTGTTGAGTCAGTGGGGGTTGAGCCACTGGGGAGTTGTTCTGCGGGTGGGCTGCTTGAAGGCGGGGGAGGCTTGAATTGAAAGTTGCGATCGCCGCCCCTGGTTTCAGCGAGGGAACCGCTATCACGTTCCTGAGTTGGAACGGTCGTGGAACGCTGGGAGGTGAGGAGTTTATTGCAAAGGCGGTTGGAGTCAAAGCAGCGGGCTGCTCGGATGAGTTGCTGGAGAGTCTTGCCTTGGTTGCGTAGAGGCGTGAGGTCAACTTGGCGAAAATGCAGGGTACCGTTGGGCTGAATGACCCAGATGTAAATGGCCTTCGCTTCTCCCCGGAGTTTGCCTTGGGCAATAAACGTTTCGTCAGGGATGACGGCATATTCCACTAAGGTGGCTTGGCGATCGCGAGCCAGTTGCTTGAGCGCTTCGATCGTTGGAACTGACTCAGTGACTGAATTGGAGCCGAACTGCCGAGCCACCAGGGCCGCGAAGGCTCGGGCTCGACTCCGTTCTGCAACCAGTAGAGCTTCCTCAGGCTTGTTCTGGGCAATGAGGACTTGCTGAAGCAGATTATAGGGATGAAGTTGTGTATCAAACAGCGAAACCTGATCTAAGTCGGTGTGGCCGTTATTGCTGTCCTCTTCATCGGTTGTGAGGTCATTCCAAATGTCTTCTCGCTGGGCGATCGCGGTCTTAAGAACAGCCTCGGCTTGCGGAAGTTGCCCGGCTCGCCAATGGACATAGCCTAGGTTGCCCTGCTGGAGTGAGGCTTGGATGCGATCGCCTCCAGCTTGGAAGGTCTGAATATTGGATTGGAGGCTGGCGATCGCTGCTGCAGTTTGACCTCGCTCGGCCTGAATCAGGGCGAGGTTACTCCGAAGGGTTTGGACGAGGGTTGAGGTTGTGGGAGCCGCTTCTAGACCTTGCTGGTAATACCCGATGGCTTGGGTGAGACGTTCCTGGGCATGTTCCAGAGAGCCCAGGTTGTAAAGCAGAGTGGCTTCGGTTTCTGGATTGAGTGGGCGATCGCCGAAGCTGCGGGAGAGTTTTAGGGCCTGGTAGTAGGCATTTTCGGCCTGGAGGTAGCGGCCTTGGCTGGCTTGGACGAGACCCAGACTGCTGAGAGCGCTTAGCTTGCCAGAAACATCTTGAACCTGTTGGGCAATGACTAGGCTCTGTTGGAAGAGTGATTGAGCCGTTTTATATTGCCCCAGGGCAGCCTGGAGGTTGGCTAGATTAGTAAGGACTAGGCCTTGGCGACGTTGATCTCCCAGGTCTTGGTAAAGCTCAAGCGCAGCTTCGTAATGTTGATTGGCCAACTGATATTGGCCTTGGCGCTGGTAAAGGTTGCCCAGATTGCCCAAGGTATTGGCGAGGCGGGGGCGATCTCCCAGTTCCTTGGCAAGCACCTTTGCGACTTCAAAGGTTTGTAGGGCCTGGCTCAGTCGATTGAGCCGCTGATGGACTAGGCCCAAACCTTCTAGGCTTTGCAGCTGCCCTTGGGCATCCTGGCGCTGGCGATACTGCTCTAGGGATTGGGTCCAGTTGGCTTCGGCTTGGTCCAGTTGATTGCGCAGGAAGTAGAGGATACCGCGTTGGTAGAAGCGCTCAGCTTCGTCCAGGGAGGCCGGGGAGACTTGGGTGATCTCCAGCCCCATGACAGGCTGGGGGGGAAGCCAGGTCGCGGTGCAAAAGAAGCTGAGGCTCATGAGGCTCAACCAGGCTTTGCAGTGGTGTCGATGCCTCCTTGAAATGGCATGGGAACTCGGAGGGCTTGAGCCTGCGCCAGGCTGCTTGCCCCTAGAGGTGGGGCGATCGCCAGGGCTCCGCAATGGATTATTCACGACCACAGGCGATCGCATCATTCTCTTCCCCTTGAACCGCTCGCAATACTTCATCGTCCTCCGACTGGGGAACAACATCACTCGAGGTTAAGCCTAAATCCTCAGGCGTGATTTCTGGGGGGGCTTCGGGGGTCGCCAAAGCTTGAAGAATGGGGTCTTCGGAGTCCTGCTCGTCAAGGATGATGCAGGTTGTCGACGCAACCATCGCGCTATCATCCAGCAATAGCTCTGCCACGGTGTCGGTCGGCAGTTCTAGGGAGGTGAATTCGTTATTGAGGGCGAGGGGATTCACATTGGGTGGAATGAGTGAGAGTCCTAGGCCAATGCCGCCAAGGGTGCCGCTGCGATCACCGAGTGCTAAGCCATCGGCGATGGTAAAGCTATCCGCTTGGAGGTCAATGCTAATTAGGGTTTCGCCGCTGCCTAGTCGATTGGTAATGCCATCGGCTAAGCGAACTTTCACTGCACCTTCCGGGAGCGGATTGGGAGGCGTTGTGATATTGGCGTCGCCGGGGATATTGGCTGGGAACGCCCAGAGGCTCATGGGAACCAGGGTTTGGTTATTGTCCGCTAGGGCCGCTGTGGTGAAGGGGTTAATAGCTTGGAACTGTTGGGCCTCAATGTTGATGCGAGCCGGTTGGGGCCGCAAGACTTCACCGGCTTGGATGCCGCCGTCGAGCAGGATATTGCCCTGGGGAGCAATCAGGTTGACGGTTTGAGCCCGCACCGCTCGACTGCTCTCATCGCCGTCGCCCACTGACAGGCTGATATTGCCGTCACTGCTATTGAGGGTGATGGTTTGGCCAACGACCTGCTGTATATCAATATCACCCGTAGCGATCAGCGTGACATCACCTGCGGTAGCGCTGACAGGGGTGATATCTGCATTGCCCATATTAAAACTACCCGCTGTAATTTCTCCCGCTTGGATCGTTAGGTTGCCCTCACGGCTGGTGACAACGCTATCAAAGTTACGGATTGCAGTATTGGGGTCTGTAATGAATGCTCCCCCCGCAACGAAGGTGATTTGCTCTGCATTGGGGATTTCGATTTCCCCAATGCTACTGTCCACCAGGATATTCTCGGTGGCCTCTAGGCGGATATTGCCGCTGAGGGCTTCAAGGCTTTGTCGGCTAATAAAGAAGGTGTCATTACTTTCCTGCGCCGCCAAGATTTGTCCCGCCGGGTCTCCGCTGGGTTGGTCGACTAACAGCTGGCTGTCATTCGGGCTTGAGGCGCTGTTTTGAATGACGATATTTCTGGGGTCGAGCAGGATGCTACCCGGGATTCCCTGGGCAGCAGCCACTGTGGCGCTTCCTTCAAAATGGAGATTTTGTAGGCCTGAGATTTCAATTTGTCCGCCATGGCCGCCTGCTGCACCACCTTGGGCAGAGGCTGCTCCCCAGAAGCTGGTGTTGCCGTTGGCCCAGATGACCACTTGGCCACCGTCACCGCTTCCAACACCGTCAGCACTTAGCGTTGTGGTTGCATCTACAAGGGTGGTTGTAGCTGCTGGCAGCGCATTGCCCCCGCGAAAAGCACCGCCAATATGGACCGTACCACCGCCATTGACAGTGCTGCCGCCATTGGCCGTGACATCAGCCGCTAGGAGGGCAACGCGATCGCCCAGAACAAGCACTCTCCCGCCCGGCCCCCCAGTTACATTCAACTCTCCCGCAGCGAAAGCCCCCCGACGGGGCAATGCTGTACCAGCGAGGCGGACCTGATCATTCTGTAACACCAGCCGCGTTGCCTCATTTCCCATTAGCTGTGAAACATTCAGGGCTGCGGAGGCCTCCTGCCCCCCGTCGCTAGGCGTAAGTCCAATGGCATCTGAATGGAATCTGGCCGTTTGTCCTCCGTCAATGCCCAGGAGCGTCACTTCTCCCCCTGGCGCCCTGAGTTGCCCCGTATTGATGACTTGGCTGCCGACTAGGCGAATGGCCTTGCCCTGATCGACGACGATGTTGCCTTCATTGAGCACAACGCCTTGAGCACCGTTAGCCATGTCAAAGGCAGTGGGTGCCCCTCGAAAGTCTGCGTAGGAGGTAAGGCTGAAGAGATTGCTGACGCCATCAAGCTTCGGTGTGGTAGCGGTGCTCGTCAACCAGGCATCCCCAAAACCGATGCGATCTGCAGTGGTGGCGGTGAAGCCTCCGGGAGCCAAAATTTGGGCGTTAAGGCCGCTGACAATACCGGCGGGATTGATCAGGAGTAGATGACTGGTGCCATGGGTGACTTGGAGCAGACCATCAATGCGACTGGCCTCACCGCCGAAGACGCGACCAATGATGTTTTGAATGGCGGTCGAGGAGCGGAAGGTGGCAATTTCTTCGGCTGCAACGTTGAAGCGGTTGAAGCTGTGGAAGAGGTTCCTGCCATCGCCTGAGAGACTCCCTCCCTGAATAATGAGCTCATTGCCTTGGAGCTGGACTTGGGTGCCGGTCCCATCACTGGCGGGAAGGATAGATTGAGCCTGGGCTACGGGCGACAAAGCAAGGGGAATTTCTAAGGTGAAGACTAGGGCGATCGCCCCGAAGCCCCAGCGAAGCAATCCGAGTGGGTTGGGCCGGACTAACCCTAACTGCGATGCAAAGTTTGCGTTACCCATGAGCTACACCAAGAGATGAATAGCGAGTCTCGACCCAATCCCTCAAAAGGCCAATCGCCAGGGATAGAAGAAGTCACCCCAGGAAAGATAGGTCTCCATCGATTTCCTCCATTGTTCTAGGCCAGATTGTTCGAACCGTTTTTTTGGTTCGAAGGTTTAATAAAATTATCGATTGGGAGAACATCCATCTGCCAATCCTTGCGTAGCTGGAGTTCTGGGCAAGGGCTGAACCGGGGGCTCCGTAGGACAGAAACCGAGCTGTGATGCATCCTCGACATCGGCCAGATTGCGGGACTCTAGCGAGCTGGGCTCCCCAGGCCAAAAATCACCGATTAGGATGTTAATATCCCCAAGAGTTTGCTCGGCTGCCCTACCTCGCCCATGCCTGCCCTTGTCAAACAACTCAGCCGCTTATTGCGACGGCGCCAGCCCGTGGCCCTGGAGTTGCCTGCGGGCACGGCGGTGAATAAGCGCTATGAAATCCTTTGTCAGTTGGGGGGGACCCTCTATGACCGCAGCTACCTGGCTGAGGACTGGTGGTACGGCGGCTGGTGCGTGCTGACGGAATTTGCACCTCGCATTCGCAATGCCCAAGAGCTGGCCATGGCGCGGGAGCAAGTGCAGGAGGCAGTGAATGATCTTCAGCAGCTCGATCATCCCCAAATTCCCCAGTTCCGCGAAGTTTTTGAATGCCAAGCTGGGGGCATTACCCGTTGGGTCGTGGTGCAGGAATGGATTGAGGGATTGAAGTATTCGGACCAAATCCAAAGCCGCCCCTATGAAGAAGCGGAGGTGGTGGCGTTTTTGCAGGATGCTCTGCCAGCACTGGACTATCTGCACAAGCAGAAGCCACCGATGCTCCACCGCAACGTGAAGCCCAGCACAATTCTCCAGAGTCGGGAAAACGGTAAGCCTGCTTTTATCAAATTTGGCGACATCAAAGAAATCGCAGTGCTGATTTCCCGGCCCAACCCAAAGCATAAGGTGCAATCCCTCGATGCTCGCTTCCAGCCACCGGAGTACGAAAAGGGGGACTTTTATCCCTCCGGTGATCTCTATGGCTTGGCCGTGACGGCGTTGGCCATGCTGACAGGCTGCACGGATCCAGACAAGCTCTACGACAAGAAGCAGAAGCGTTGGCGCTGGGCCAAGTATGTAGGCGTCAGCATTGGCTTTGCTGTCATCCTAGAGCGGATGCTCCAAGAGGATCCAGAACTGCGCTACCCCTCAGCGAAGGCTGTGAAATCAGCGTTGAACGCCCTGACCAAAAAGAAGCGAGTGCCGACCCCCAAGCAGTCGCTGTTGCTAACGGGGACCGTGGAAAAAGAAGCGAGTGTGGGCAGTGGTTTTGGTCGCAGCTTTGCATCAGGTTTTGGCGGGCGGACGAACTTTGCATCGGCTCCTGGGGTGACAATTACGGTCGAGGTGATTAAAACCACGAATGAGGTCGTCAAGAAGGCGAGTCAGGGGCTGCTAAAAGGAGCTCAAGCTAGCTATGCTGCTGTGAATTCCGGCGTGGGTAAGGTGAAGGCGATCGCCTTTGGCAAGCTCTTAGAGCAAAGTTTCCGCTTTGCAACTGGGTTTTTCGTTGTGGGTTTTGTGCTGCTCACAGGCTATGCGGGAGTGCGAGGCTGGCAGGTGATGCGGGCGAGGAATGCACCATTGCTAGGGGAAGCCGTTTCTAGGGATGCAGAGGTTGGCCAGAGAAACGGTTGGTTTGGCAGGAATAAGGCTGCTGATGCGGAGATGAAGGGCTCAGCATTTGTGAGTCGTAAAGCGATCGCAGCCTGCCAGATGAATTTATCCCAACGCTATGAACGGGCAGGGTCAAGGAGCTGGCAGGAAGTAGATCGACGCTTTAGCCTGGCATTTCCCATGGCGCGGGCTCCACTGTCTCGACGTGACCCGAACTATGAGTTCCATTTACAGGAATGGTGTTACCTGGCCAATGGTTGGCTAGCGGAATGGGGTCAGTAGGGGTAAAAGTTGAGGCCCAGTATGTCAGTTAAGCAGATGCAATGAGCAACTTGTCGATGGCTCCCACTAATTGAGTGAGTTTGACCGGCTTACTGAGGTAGTCATTGGCACCGGCTTCTAGACAGCGCTCTTGATCTCCCTTCATGGCCAGGGCGGTGAGGGCAATGATAGGTACCTGAGCCAGCTCCGGATCCAGACGAATTTGCCGCATGGCTTCGAGGCCATCCATTTCAGGCATTTGAATATCCATAAGAATCAAATCTGGATGCTTGGCTTGGGCAAGGGAAATGGCTTCGAGACCATTGCGAGCAATTTCTAAACGATAGCCTTTGGAACTGAGAAACATGTTGAATGTGCTAATCCCAGCTTCGTTGTCTTCGGCTAAGAGGATGAGGGGAAAGGATTGCTGGTCTATGGTTGTGGGGACTCCTAGGTCTGGATGGCTGCTCACAAGACTGGGGAGATTTAAAGTATTGGCCACCACACTACAGGGGAGTTGAAATTTGAAGCAGCTTCCCTGTCCCAATGTACTCTCCACACTGACATTGCCCCCATGGAGTTCGACGATGCGTTTGACTAGCGCCAGCCCTAGTCCTGTGCCGTCATATTTGCGGTTAAGAGCACTGTCAATTTGGATAAAGGGTTGAAAGAGTTTGTCTATATTTTCTGGGGCAATCCCTATGCCTGTGTCAGTAATGGAGAACTCTAGGAGATGCTGAGCTTCTGGCCCCTCTGGGAGGCGAGCAATGTTACGACTAGGCTCACCTTGGGAGGCAGGGGCAGCTGTATAGCTGACCGTCAGGGTTACAGAGCCCCCTTCCTTTGTAAATTTAACGGCATTGGTGAGCAGATTGATCAGGCATTGAAGAATACGTCGTTGATCCAGAATAAATAAATGGGATAAATCTTCTGGCAGATCAGCGCTGAGGAAGATTTGTTTTTTCAGTGCTTGTTGTTTGACAAAGACTAAGCTTGAATCACACAGGGAAGCAACTGAAACAGGTTGCAGTTGAAGTTTGATTTGTCCAGCTTGAATCTTGGATAAATCGAGGATTTCATTGATTAATGAAAGTAGATGAAAGCCACTGCTATAAATTGTTTCGAGGGCATCATGTTGCTTTTTCGTCACCTCTCCAAGAAGGTTCTCTTTGAGGCACTCCGACATTCCTAGAATTGCATTGAGTGGGGTCCGCAACTCATGACTCATGTTGGCGAGGAACTCGTCTTTTAATCGAGTTGCTCGAGCGAGTTCCTCATTGGTGATACCGAGCTGAAGATTTCGCTCTGTGAGCTTGTCTTGAGCTTGCTGTCGTTCGGAGAGCTCTTGCTGTAGTTGCTCAAAGAGATTGGCCTGCTGAATGGCGATCGCCAATTGATTTGCAAGCTGTTTAGCAAAGTTAATATCAGATTGTTGCCAATCTCGTGGTGACTCACATTGATGAATACAAAACAACCCCCACAACTCACCTTTACAGAGTAGCGGCATAACTAGGGTTGCACGCACTTGAAGGTCTATCAGAAGTTCCCGATGACAGTCGCTTTGAACATCCACATAGACATCATTAGTAGCAAAGAAGCGACCATTGGCATAAAGCGTTGAGTACTTTTCACAAAAGGTATTTTCTCGTACCTCTCGATTCAAAAGTGAGGTGAATCCTTTTGCAACAGATTCTGCTACGAAATTACCTAAACTCTGATCAGAATTCGGATGAAACTGAAAGATACCAACTCGGTCAGCACGAAGGACTTTCCTGACCTCATGGCAAGCTGTTTTAAAGATAATATCGATATCGAGAGATTGTCGAATACGCTGGGAAATGACTCGTATTAGCTTTTCACGTACAGCATGTTGGCGAATCGTATCTTTTCCAAGCTTGAGCTCTGACGTTCTAAATTCAACTTTGCTTTCGAGTGCCTTATTCAACTCTTCTAAAGCAGTATTAGAGCGCTGGCGTTCCAGTTCTACGGAGGCTCGAGCTGCGAAGACTTGCAAGATTTGCTCTGCATGCTGGAGGTCTTGTATGGGTTGTTTACTCAACAGACACAAATTTCCAATTGCTTGACCATTATCATCATTGAGGGAAATTCCCAAATAGCTCTCGGCCTGCATTTTAACGAGGTCAAGATGTTCTGGAAACTCCTTTTGGACACAATGCTCAATGTAAAGTCTCCCTGT
>CALLPZ010000298.1 GCA_938015405.1 uncultured Pseudanabaenaceae cyanobacterium | reverse complement strand
CTGTGGTTGTGATTGCAGTGTTGTTAGCCATGGTGTTGACCGGGATATTGGGTAATTCGGATGGGATGTTTCGCAATTAATCTCAGGAATGAAGAGAATTAATTGATTTTTAAGTTGAGCTTTGATAAAGCCGTATTTGAAATCAGTCTTTCGCTGAAAAGGCTTTTCAAAGGGGTGGGTAGCGTTTGCTTTGACCTCGATGAAAACAACTTGTCATTTGAAAATGAGAGAAAACTGAGAAGTTTTTGTTGTGATTTTTGGGTTTTTAAAAATCAGGATTTGTAGTGAATAAAGTCCTAGATTTGGGCGGGTATAAAATTCTGGTTAGAGCAGTTTTGTGAATGAGGAATGATCTAAATAATTTGAGTGAAGATAATTTTTTGTTGCTGCCTATAGCGCTGTAACTGCCTTTGGATAATAGATCTAGGGCTGTATGACGGGTCCAGTCTCATTTGGGAGCGTGACGATTCACATCGTGAATCTCAAGCTGAAATTGGGTAAATTCAATCACTAGCTCTCGTTCATCCTTGAAAGGATTTTGACGAGTCCTGTTTTTCTAGCTCTAAAGTCCCAATTTCTGGTTTAGGACTTTAGCCCCATATCGAGATGGCGCAGCTAGACTGGAATCAGTCTCTCCCTAAAGATGTCTTTTGATCGTTGGACTGATTTTGTAAAATTGATGCCCGAATCTATTGGCTTCCTACGCTTTAATGCGTTTGGGAATGACTCGTTAGATCTCTTGCATGAATGCAAATCTGCTTCTATTTCCCGATCCTTGTCCCTAAATCTAGGGGATGGGAGCCTTAAGTTCCCTCTCTCCAGCTTGGGAGAGAGATTTGGAGAGGCCAGGAGTGATGCAAGAGGTCTCTTGCCTGCGCAAATCCTGGGCTTCGCTCACTGACTCTTGGCTCTGAGTTCGAAGCTTTTAGGCTTGCCCGGTCGGAGTCAATTGCAATCTGATTTTTAGAGCACATCTCTAGAAACTGCCTTCATTCATTTATTTCGTTGGAGCCTCATCGACATGCGTCAGTTCTCCCGGTTGTTGTCCCTTGCTTCGGGGGCCATGGTTATGACGGCGGGTGCAGCGATCGCCGAAACCAAAACGGTCACTGTCAATTTAGTGGGAGCCTCTGGCATTGGCGTGGAGGTTGGTAGCATCCAGCTCGAAGACACCCAATATGGACTATTGCTGACCCCAAACTTGAACTCCGTCATGCCAGGACTCCACGGTTTCCATATTCACGAGAACCCGGCCTGTGGTGCGAAACCGAAGGAGGGGCGCTTTGTGGGAGGCCTAGCAGCAGGGGGCCATTTTGACCCGGAAGGGACGGGCTTCCATGCTGGTCCCTATGGTGACGGCCACTTGGGGGACTTGCCGCCGTTGTATGTGGCGCAAGATGGCAGTGCGACGACGCCAGTGCTCGCACCTCGCTTATCGGTGGAGCAAATTTCCCAGCGGTCCATCATGGTGCATATGCATGGGGATAATTTTTCGGATACGCCTGCCAAGTTGGGCGGCGGTGGACCTCGTGTGGCCTGTGGGGTAATCGATTAGCGGTGTGTGAGGCAAGCTCCTGTTTGGAGATTGTCATGGAGGGGCTCTGCTAGATCGGTTGGCTCAAAGCGAGCCGCTGGCTAGCAGAGCTTTGTGCTGTGGAGGGTGACTGTTTACGCCATCTCGGGGTTTTTAGCGCGTGGGGGGTGGGCTGCTGCTGATAGCAGCATCGGTGAGGGCATTGAGGGCTTTGGAGATCTGGTTGATGGAAGCTTGGCCGCAGTCTCCCAGGTTATGCCGGTCGGCGAGGTCTTGCGGATCGTTGTAGGCGATCTGGACGGTGCGATCGCTTTCCCAGATCAACACCTTTTGGGGTAAGTCAATGGCAATGCTGGGATTGCACTGCATGAGGGGCGTGCCCAGCTTGGGATTGCCAAACAGGAGCAGTCGGACCTCAGGTAATTCGAGGCCAGCCTTGGTTGCATTGGCGCTGTGGTCGATGGTGGCGAACAGGCCAATGCCTTTGTCGTTCAGGATTTGGGTAAAGCGTTCGGTGGTTTCTTCCACACTGTAGGGACTGGTTTTTACCTGGAGTCCACGGGGGGCTAGTGAGGCTTCAACCGCAGGTGCTAGCTCGATGGGTAGCTTTGCTGGACTTGGATTCGCAGAGGTTGAGGGTGCAACTGCTAGGCTCAGGGTCGTGATCAGGCTGAGCTTGAGGGCAAGAGCGGTGAACTGGGGCAAGGGGTTTTTCCTATGGTTGGGTTGGCCTGGGTGGACTCTCTAAGGGATGGGGGAGAAGGCTTGATACCACTGTCGTGCCATGGCAACGGGTCCAGCGTTTGAAGCCTAGACGCCTAATGGTTTAATTCTAGCTTCGTGTTTAATCGGTGGTGAGGGGATATTTGCTGGCTGGGCTGGCGGACCATTCCCACATGGAGCCCGCATAATTTTGGACTGAAAAGTCAAGGCTGGCGAGGACTGCGGTGAGCCAGCCGGAGCGAATACCGCCAGTGCAGTAGACCACGATTTGGCTCTCTGGGCTGATGCCGAGTGGGGTGAGCTTTGCGGCGATCGCCTCCCTGGGCAAGAGCTTGCCATCCGGGTCTAACAAATCCTTGAAATATAGATGAACTGCTCCGGGAATATGGCCGCCGCGCTGTTCGCCATAGGGCGTCTGCCCCGCAAACTCCCGAGGCTCTCGGGTATCTACCACCACGAGCTGGGGAGCGTTGAGCTGTGCTTTGAGGCGATTCTGTTGAATATCCCACTGGGCGCGTCGCTGCACGACAAAATCGCCGGTTGTCTTTCCAGCTTGCTTTGGGGCACTGGAAGGGACAAACGGCTGGGCTTGCTTCAGGGCTGCAAAGCCCCCATCTACCATGACGGCTTGGCTATGGCCGAGGGTGCGGAGCATCCAGACGATACGACCCTCTTCGCCCCAGCGATTGAGGGGATCGCCGAAGACGACTACGGGGCGATCGGCGGAGATGCCGAGGGTTTGGAGCTTTTGGGTGAGTTGGGCATCATCGGCCAGGAGTCGACCGCGCTGATGGGCTGTTTTCGGTGAGAACTGATCCCAGCTGATGATTTGGGCACCTGGATATTGGGGTTGCCCTAGCTTCTTGCCCCGAG
This sequence comes from uncultured Pseudanabaenaceae cyanobacterium, assembly GCA_938015405.1. Classification (GTDB taxonomy): domain Bacteria; phylum Cyanobacteriota; class Cyanobacteriia; order PCC-9006; family JAAUQQ01; genus JAAUQQ01. Next base: position 3,168 of record CALLPZ010000298.1, on the reverse strand, counting down.
CATCTAGGAGGGTTGCGCCTTGGTTAATCAGTTGCTGGGCTTCGTTGGCATTGATAAACCAGCGTTGTTCGAAGGCGATCGCGGTCTCCATCAGACGGTTTTCAGATTGTGCCGCCAGGTTCGGACTGACTGGTGCTTGGTCCGCGCTATGTCTGGCTCGGCTATGCACCATAAGGCCGAGGCAAAGCAGAGAGGCTAGGACACCTAGCCCTTTCACAAGGGTCATGCCCATGGGAGTCATCACAATGATTACCTCATCCTTGAGAGTGATGGGCTAGAGCACAACTCGCCTAGCGCTGTTCGAGCTGCTTTAGCCGTAGCCTGCACTGTCGGAGGCCTCGGTTTCCCAGCCTAGGGCTGCGGCGATATCGCAGGCGAGGTCAATACAAAACTGGGTTTGTTCAATGTAGCCGTCATCGATGTAAATGAATTCCAGCAGGTTAATGGTAGGGCCATCCTGGGGTAGGCCAGCCGGGTAGTTGCCCATGGGGTCGCAGTTGAGCAGGGCCAAACAAAGCCAGGGATAGCCGGGGGTGTTGCTGTAAGTGCGATCGCCGTTGTAGAAAAATTCCCCCCGCGTTTTTAGGAGCTGGTGGATGCGCTCAATGGGCTGGGTGGCCTCGTGGTACTGGTCGCCGCGAATGCTGATGTAGCTGTAAGGGCGAGTTTGTTTGGGTTCCGGGTTTTGCTGGTTATCCATTCTCAGGAGTATTCGTGACTCAACGGTATGACCGCGCAAAATAGATAGTAGCAGCGAGCCCTAGGCAAGGAATTCTGCTGCTATGGTGATGAGAGCTTGATCTAGCTTTAGCCTAAGGGGCTATGGGATGCTGTGGCCGCTGATTCGATTTTGACCGTTTTTCACCAAGAAGATTCCAAGAGTGGCCGGGTGGGCGAGCGGCTCCTGGCCCGGGGTTATCGCTTAGAACGCTGCTGCCCAGCGGTGGGAGATGAGCTGCCCCAAGCCTTTGAGCATTACGCTGGCATTATTTCCTTCGGTGGGGGCATGAGTGCCAATGATGAGCATTTGCCCTTTATCCGAGCTGAGCTAGATTGGCTGCCGGGGGTGATGGCGGCGGAAGTGCCGTTGCTGGGCATTTGTTTAGGGGCACAGTTAATTGCGCGAGTGCTGGGGGGAGAAGTGAAGCCCCATGTCCATGGTCGCGTGGAGATTGGCTATTGTTCGGTACGCCCCACAACTGAAGGGCTGCATTTATTTGATGGGCTGGCGGGGGAAAAGTCACCAGAATCGCTGTCCTTCTATCAGTGGCACCGAGAGGGCTTTGAGCTGGTGCCGGAGATGACCCAGTTGGCGGAGAGTGATGAGTTTGAAGGCCAAGCTTTTCGCCATGGCAAGCGCACCTATGGCTTACAGTTTCATCCCGAGGCGACAAGGGAGATGATCGATCGCCATTTGGATAAGGCATCCGAAATGCTTAAGTTTCCGGGTGCACAGCCGCGATCGCAGATTCTAGAGCACCATGACCGTGCGCCCCATTCTGCAGAGCAATGGATTGATCGACTCTTGGATCTCTGGTTACCGCCGCGCTGATCGCCTGCCATGGCTCATCCCATGGCTTGGGTCGGACAAGCTTCGCCTAATGGACTTGAGCCGTTGAGATGGCCTGAGTTAGCTGGAGCAACATTGCATCCGCTAAGCTGGCTACCGTTGCGGGACTGAGCGAGGGCTCAGAGAACATAAAATTCAGCCGCATTCTGCCTTGAAAGGTGGTGACTGCCGCAGCAAAGATGCCCCCAAACGTTGACTGGGACGGAACAAAGCTAATCGCCTTTAACTGCAGCGCTCCATAGTCCGATGCAAGTTGCACGTCCCCGACATTGGTCAGTCCTGCGGCAATTTGGCTTTCGTTGGGACGTTCTAGCATGGCCTCAATGATCTTTCTGGCCATGGGGATGGCACTGAACATGTCTTTCTGCAGGAGTCCTTGGTTCAGTTGTTGCTTGGTTTCTCGGGCGAGGTCCCACAAGGTTGTTTCTGCGGTGAGGCTGTGGAAGGTGCTCAAAGAAGAGGCTAAAAAGCAGAGCTGCTCTCGGCTGATGGGTGGATTGAGGTGGCGGCGCAAGTCGACAAAGGAGCGACAGACGACTGGAATATTGTCTTGTTCTTTGGCCTGGAGCAGCGGCGCTAAGCTGAGCAACATGGAGGCGCAGAGCGCGGCTTGGACTGAGGTTTGCTCTTGACGACAGCGTGAGCGAAGCTGCTCGACCTGGCCTGTCGTGAGGCTGCGGGTGATGAAACCACAGCGGCGCTCTCGCATTGGGACAGTTTGTTCAAAGGGCAGGACTTGGGGTTGGTGGCGATGCAACTTACGCTTGAGCTTCATCGCCCATAGCAGGCTTGTGAGTTTGCCCCGTAGGCCTTGATGGGAGGGGGGAAAGAGGGCCGTGGCCGAGACGGGAGCTGGCCATGACTGAGTGATGGTGGGTGAGTCGCCTTGTAACAAGGCTTGGCAGTCACGCAAAATGGTGTGATGGAGTTGAATCGTGGAGAGTCCATCTGAGATTGCATGGTGCAGGGTGGTGATTAAGTGACCTGTGTCGGTTCCAGATTGATGTAGCCATATCGCTCGCACTAAATACTGAGCGCTATCGATGGGGGTGTTGAGTTCGGTGTGGGCAACTGATTGCCAGGCGTCAGGTGAAGCTACGCTGTCACAGCGGAGCGCAATTTGGGGATTGGTGCGGGGAGCAAAGTGGAAATTGTCTCCATCATTAATGATGACGGAGCGAAGCGGAGCATAGCGCTGGAGCGCTAATTCTAGGGCGGTCTCCAAGATCTGAGGCTCTAGGTCACCTTGTATCGTACTGATGGTGACGACGTTGTAGGAGCTAAAACGCTGATTGAGTAACTCGAGTATCTGCTCGGCAGGGATGAGTGTCCGAGTGAGTTGTGGTGACATGGTGTGAGCATTGGGAAAGGGGATGACGCTAAGCGAGCGACACAGCTGCTGGAAGTCATGCTCAATCTACACCGTCCCTCGGCTTGCTTGAAGTTTGGGCGTGATGTTTGGCGTTTGGCGTTTGCATCAGGAGATTTCTATGCTTAGCGCAGTGGGGAGTCCAAGGGCGTAAGCTGAATGCATCCCTTGATTTATTTTCTGTGCTCCTCTGTCATTGCATGCCATGTTGACCGTTGATCAGTTGGGG
>CALLPZ010000297.1 GCA_938015405.1 uncultured Pseudanabaenaceae cyanobacterium | reverse complement strand
GGAAAGCGTCATTAGGCTCGCATCAATCGAGGTTGCATGAACCGGTGATGGGCTCATCATAGCCCGATTAACCTAGCGATGTCCCCGGTAGGGACAAGCTGAAACGAATACAGAAGACCCCCGTAGAGACATAGCAGACGCCATCTCTACGGGGGACAGACTTTGCGAAGCCACAGGATCCAAGCCGCTGTGAGGCTTACAGGCCCAGGGCAACCCGGACTGCCTCTACTGGCCTAAGCACCTTGGGTGGGACGAAGCAGAACCACAGGGGTCTGCTCATCGGCATTGCCCGCAGGGTTACTGCGCAGCGCATCTTCCAGGAACTTCTGGGAGACGCCCGAGGTAGAAGCCAGGATTTTGACGCGCCGCAGGTCATTCACATCGACGATCGCCGTGGGCAAGCCAGTTTCCCGCTGAATCTCCTCCACTACCCCCTGGGGGTCATGGGGGCCGAGAACGATGAATTGCTCATAGGGAGGCAAGGTGCCCGTGACGTCATCAATCAGGCGAGCCTGCTCACCAGCCAATTGATAAAAGCCACCACGATGGCCAAACACGCGAGCAATGGAGCCCAAGACGAAGGCTGCGGCCACTCGCCAGGGACCGGAGATATCTACCAGGCTCTGCATTCCCACAGCCGTTGCCAGACTGGAGGTGGGGTGGAAGTAATAGCAAATGCGACGGGCCAACCAACCCGGCTTAATTTCTGAAGGATGGCGCATGCGGCCCTGCATGATCGCGATGGGCGTCTCACCGATGGTGAGGACATCTCCGGGCTTGGCATGGGGCAGAACGTAGCGTTTGACGGCATCCACGGGGTTATCCAAGGGCGTCAGCAAATGGGTTTTGACACAGAGCATTTCTGCGCCATCACGGTTCTGCCAGTTGTTGGAGTCTTCCACTGCGGGGAATTGCAGCGGCACAATCACATGGCGCAATTTGGGAATGCGGCCTCCGGGACCATAGGTAATGTAGTTCACCTTGACCCAAGCGGATTGCAGCTTGCTCAGGTCAGCGCCTTTGATATCAACGTTGATGCGCAGCTTCGTCGACTTACCCACTTTGACGATGTAAGCAAACCAGTAGCCGTCCTCACGGGCCGGTTCATCCTCATGCATGGGTGTCACCTGGGTGGTGCACTCAATGTCATCTAGGCAGCCCTTGGAGAGAAGCTGGGTTTCTGCCGTCAGCTCTGGCACAAAAATTTCCAGGCTATCGGTGAGGTTGCGTAGCTCCAGCTCGCCCTCAAGGCGATAGTGCTGGGGGTTAGAGACTTCAATTTTCCAGTCCCCGGGGGTGAGGTCCAGCGCATTGCCAGCACGGCCCCGATATTGGGCTTCTAAGGCAAGGGCAACGGCCCCGGCTAATGCAACTCCTGCACCCAGCGTTCCAACAACTACGCCCATTGCCCCTCACAGTTTGATTTCGCAGCCCATTAAAAGGCAATTTGGCCGCTGTGTCATCCGATTTTGCTGCTGCCCTAAGCTGAGGGGATGCCACCTAGAGACAGGTTAAATCCAGTAATGGAGAGCTTCATACGCTCCAAAGCCATTCACAGATCGATTGTTTCACAAATCTTTAAAGTTTCCGATATCTTTTGGGCCATTTGGCCCTTAGCTTCGCAGGGATAGATTCCTATCTATTCTGTTTCTCCACTTAAGCCGCTTGGGAATAAATAGATTGTGAGCACGGATCGTTGCACACCAGGGACTAAGTACTGCCTAAATTTACGGTGTGGGATTGTGGGGAAACCAGTGTGAGACTGATCGATTACACCTCAACGGTACTGATAATTGCCCACAAAGAAGAAACGTCGCGTCTAAGTTGTGCCTTGGAGCAAGAGGGATTTACCTGTCGGGTGCAACGACAGTCCCACAGCGCCGAGCAAGCAAGCTTTGCCCGTAGTTATTTGTGCTTTATCAACCACGTAGATGCCTGGAAGTGGGTGCTGGAGCATCAGCAGCCTGCCATCATTGTCGAGGCGGACTTCGTGCCGGTGAAGGGGATGGGGCAGTTGCCTTTACCTTTCTGCCCTCAGCAAGAAGATGTGGGTATGGCTTGGCTATATACCTGTGCGGCCCAGATTTACGACATTTCTCCCGAACGCCATGCCCAGGGCTATTCCAGCAGTATGGTGGCCTACATCATGACGCCCCGCGCAGTGCCCAGCCTGTTGAGGTTATTTGAGCGAATCAGCCAGGTTCCAGGACCGGAACATTACCATCCCTGGGATTCTGACTTGGACAAAACGCTATTGGCTGAGGGATTACGCAACTATGTGCCCTTCCGCAACTATGGCGAGCATGGCAGCGACAATCCCAACCCCGAGCACTATGCCCATAGCTTGGGACGCACCCATCGGGCAGATGTACTCTATGGTCCTTTGGCCTTTAAGCCCGCCTATGCCGCAACAGAGGGGTTTTGGCGCACTCGTCTGTGGGGACGCATCAAGGGGGTAGGGCGACTGGTACTGGGCCGCTATGCCCAGCTCCATGTGTTGCGCCGGGCGGAGGTTCCGCTAAAGATTTTGAGCTTTGCGATGCAGCGGCAGTTTAGCCTGCGCCTGTAAGAATCGTGGAGCCACTGGGCAGCCCCCCAACAGGAGCAGTTGTGAGCCCTGCATCGGTTCTTGCCTAGCGTAAGCTTCGGCAAACCGCAGCCAAAATCTCCCCAGGGCAAGGCAAAATAGCAACGGACTCCGTAGCAGCAGTCGCTCCCATCTAAATGAATGAGGGTGACCGATCGCCTCTGCGGTCAATACAAGATTTGCAGGCCCATGGGACACCGCAGCCGCACTCGCAACTCAGCATCACAATATTCCGAGTTTCTGCCAATCCGGCGGTTGCCTTGGCGACGGCTGAAGGTTTCCCCGGTTCTCGCTGGGCTCAGCTTGCTCTTGGTCACGGGATGCGATCGCGCGGCCCTAGAGCAGGCCTTTGCCCCCGACCCTCAACTCATTGGCGAGAACGGAGCGGATTCTAACGGGGCAACAACATCCAACAATTCCAAATCGACGGCACCGGGGGGAGCTGCACCGGGGAGCAATAAATCCCCAACGGGCTCCACGAACGGTAGTAAGACCCAAACTGGACCCGGCGGTGGCAGTAATCCTCGCATAGCCGGAAATACAACATCCGGCAGCAACAGCTCAGCCAACAACAAAGCCAAGCCGTCCAACCAGAAGACGAATGGTGACGATAGTCTGCAGCCCCAAAATGGGGAGAATTCTGCTCAATCGAATGACAGTAGTAACAGCAACAATGACAGCATTCCCGCAGAGCTAGAAAGCAGCGTGGCGGATGTTTTGGCCTTGGGCGTGTTGACACCGTCGGACCAGGCAGCGGTGGATGGCGGCTTTGAGGCGAATGAACCGGTCACGCGGGGAGATTTTGCCCGCTGGTTATTGGCCGCGAATAATGCAGTTTATGGCGATCGCCCTGCTGCCCAAATCCGCTTTGCCTCAGGCAATAGCGAGCCCATTTTCAAAGACGTCGCCAAGAATAATCCCAACTTCCCTGCCATCCAAGGCCTAGCCGAAGCGGGCATTATCCCCAGCAGCCTTTCGGGTGCCCAGGAGCAGATCAATTTCAAGCCTGATGCCCCGCTGACTCGTGAGGATATGCTGCTGTGGAAAGTGCCATTAGACGTTCGTCAAAGCCTGCCTGCTAGCAATCTGGAAGCAGTGAAGGAAGCCTGGGGATTTCAGGATGCCAGCAAGGCTAGCGCTCCAGCACTACGAGCAATTTTGGCTGATTATTCCAATGGTGACCAGGCGGTGATTCGTCGGGTATTTGGCTATACAACTTTATTGCAGCCGCAGAAGCCGGTGACTCAAGCGGAGGCGGCGGCGGCGCTGTGGTATTTCGGCAATAGCGGGCAGGGAGTTTCGGCTGGGGATGTTCCGGTTGGGGAGTTGGGTGAGGTAGAAGGTAACGAGAATATTGGGGGTTGAGGCAGAAACGAAGATGCATGGTGGTGAGCCTCCAACTTTGACCGCCAAGATCCGAAATCCATCGGCATAGATAAACCTATGGGCATTTCGATTAATGGCCTGACCTACTGAAAACAGCAGCTTAAACCCTCGAGATCTCCTTCGTGATCACCTCGAAATTTGAATGAATCGAGATGCCCTTATTTAGATGATTTGCATCAGACAGATGAAAATGAGGGAAGACTACCTGTATCCATTATTCGAAAAACCAGGGTGCGAGAAACAGGGGCGGAACTGTTCTGTCTAGAAGCTGCTGCCACCAACCCAAGCCAGAGGCTCATTGCTAAGGACTATTGTGGAATCACTTTCTGTTAAGACAGAGAATTTAATCAAACAATTTGATAGCCATACCGCTGTTGATCAAGTCAATCTGGAAATCGCTCCTGGCGAGGTCTATGGGCTGATTGGTCCCAATGGGGCAGGCAAAACGACGCTGCTACGCATGCTTGCCACCGCTGAGGAACCCACCGCTGGTGAGATTACGATCCATGGCGAGATGCTGCGGCGAGACAGTGACAATCCCGAAGCCAAGCGTCGCATCGGCTTTCTGCCTGACGATTTTCCCCTCTACAACGACCTCACGGTCTGGGACTACCTAGATTATTTTGCTCGGCTTTATTTCTTAACGGAGCCGAAGCGCAGCCAGCGCCTCAATGAAGTTCTCGACTTAGTTCAGCTCCAGGACAAACGCAACGCCACGATTTCAACCCTGTCTCGCGGAATGCAGCAGCGGTTGAGCCTGGCGCGGACCGTAATTTATGAGCCATCGTTATTGCTGCTCGATGAACCCGTGTCGGGTTTGGACCCCATTGCTCGGATTCAGTTTCGGGATGCCGTGCGATCGCTCCAGGCTGCCGGGATGACCGTGATCATTTCCTCCCATATCCTCAGCGACCTAGACGAACTCTGCACCTCTATCGGAATCATGCAGCAGGGTCGCCTTGTGGAAAGCAGTCGCTTGGAGGATCTCTATCAGCGATTAAGTTCACAGCAGATCCTGATTCAGGCCATCGAAGGCATCGGAAAATTGCAATATCAACTGGAGACCATTGAGCAGGTTTCAGCAATTGAGACATTGCCCGACGAGAAGACAATAAAGGTCAATTTTTCAGGAACGCCAGAAGATTCAGCAGCTTTACTGAAATCACTGATTCAGGCTGGGCTATCAATCACTCAATTTCAACCGAGCGAAGACGATTTGGAGAGCATTTTTCTCAAGATGGACTACCGACAAACCTCGTAGAGGTTGTTTGAGAACTGCTTCCTAAGGCAACGCTTTACTTCTTTTATCTGCAACCTTTTGCCATGCTCTCTCCATTCATGAATAGTCTGGGCGATCGCAATCCCCAGCTCCTGCGCGAACTCAAAAGCCGCCTGCACGGTCGTGGCATTGTCACAGCGGCAACGCTCTCAGTCATTGCTCAGCTCCTGCTGCTGGCCTTCTTTCGCAGCACTGTAGAAAGTAGTCCCTGGGAGTTTTGCTCCGTGGTTGCCGAAGGAAGCAGCCGCTGGGATGCTTGTCGCGAGAATGATCAAGTGGTTTGGGAGCTGATTGATTGGTCGCTTTGGTGGCAAGCCATTTTGGTCACAATGAACTGGGCCTTTCCCATCATCTTGACTGGGATTGGGATGTATATGCTACTAAGTGACCTACAGAAGGAGGAGCAGCGAGGGACACTCAACTTTCTGAGACTGAGTCCCCGTAGCAGCTCTAGTATTTTTCTGGGGAAGCTTTTGGGCATTCCAGTCCTGGTCTATTTAGGCATCGGGCTCGCCTTGCCGCTCCATCTCTTTGCAGCCTTTAGTGCAAAAGCGCCGCTCGGGTTTATGGCGAGCTACTACTTACTGCTGGGGCTAGATGCGCTCTTGTTTTTTAGCCTCGCGATTGTCATCGGCCTATTGGCCTCGCGCTCAGCCAAGGAACAAGGAAACGCCTTTTTCTCAGGCGGTGTAACCCTGGCCTTGCCCCTGCTCACGTCAGTGTTTTTAGTTCCTTACCATCTAATGGCACGTCAATTTACAGTCTGGCATGGGTTTCCAGAGTTTATATTTAGTCGAAACTGGGGTTTGGGGATTGCTGATGAATCCGCTGGGCAATGGTTTGGGCTATCCTTCGCCGAGCAACCGCTGGCCACCCATGGGGTTCAGTTGCTGTTTTTAGCTGTCGCGATTTTCTGGCTCTGGAAGATCTTGCAACGAGCCTATCGACA
>CALLPZ010000296.1 GCA_938015405.1 uncultured Pseudanabaenaceae cyanobacterium | reverse complement strand
GCCAGTGGTGCCACCCAAACCCGCTCCCAAGTCTTTGCCTCAATCGCCGCATCACCTTGCCAACGCTCAGCCCCCACCGCCGTCGTCAACAACCAACGCGGCACGGGCTGACGGAAGAACCGCGCCGAAGCATCCAGTTCTCCCGAAGCAGAACAAACCATCTGGATAGGCTGGGGCGACTGTCCGCGCATTGCCCGTAACGCCTTCAGCTCCTCATTCCGCACCGACATCGTCGTGCCATAAGCCCGCAACGTCCCCGCCCCAAAGACCACCGCATCTGCCAAGGCCACCTGAGCTTCTAGATGAGCCTGGTCTGCAAAAGAACCGAATCTTGCAGGCGATCGCCCTCGGTCCGAGATCTTACCGTCGGCACTCATCGCCAACACAACAGTGGTATGAGTCAAGCTTTGCTCCTACAACTCTATTTATTCGTTCCAGCCATCAAAAAAACCATAGAAATAATATCTCTAAAACAATATAAAGATGACAATTACAGTACGGTTATAGAATTTCATTTCTGCAATACTCAGAGCATACAAATTCTATTTTCAGGTTTTTTTCACACTCGTTTGAAAGAATTTTAATCCCCGATAATCGTTCCATCCTTCGGAGTAAATACGACGTTCTAACCAATCATCAAATTCATTTTATAGATTGGCTCCTCCATGGAAAGAGGCGCCCAGACATTGGACATTCTCAGTTACGACTGAATTACTCAGGGAGCCTCCCAATCACGATGCTCACCCAGCTTCCTAGTTCATCTATTTCTAATCTGTTAAACGCGAACCAGTCCCTGTCCGTGAACACCTGCAGCGACTGATTAACCTCCCTCCTCTATGGCTCCTGCGACTCCCCATAGCTTCCGTCACATTCTGCTTACGCGCATCTTGCTCATGCTCATGCCTTTGCTGGGCCTAGGCGAATGGCTGGTATTGCAGCAAGCCCGGCTGAGCTTGCTAGAGAATGCACAACAGCAAACCCAAGAAATCGCAAAGTCCCAGGCCATCAGCTTGGAGCTCCAACAGCTAGAAACAGCAGCCTCCGCTTGTCATGGGAAGGAGGGTCATGACACTGAGCCCCCTCCGACCATCATCCCTGGTCTTCCCTGTCATACCAGTAGCAGCATCGACAAAAGCCTCACAAACCCATCCCCCCAGAACTCAGGGAATACTGCGCCAGTCGTGGCTGTATTTAGCTCAGCCAATAATCTGCTAAAGCATTCGCTCCAAAGACAAAGCCCTCAGACAGCTATTGCCCCCCAAAAGAAGGCAGCCTGTCGCGAGCTCGAAAAGTCTTCCCACTGCTCCCTCATCTCCCTGCTGCAATCCCCAGACTTCCAGCCCAGTCAATTTCAGAACGGAGACAAGCCTCAGCTCATCCTCAACGACCAATGGATGATTGCCAGTTACCCCGTTCGCCTAGGCAACTTCTCCAATCCTCCAAATGCAGCCTTACCCCCCAGTGGTACTCCATCAGTATCGGACCCAAGTTCCACGGGCCACCTAGTCGTTGCCCTGCCAACAAGTCAAATCCTGGCGCCCCTCACTCGGCTTTCTCTATGGATGCTGGGGATAACTGTGGCTCTTATGGGCTTAGCCACAGTGATCACGCTCTATCTGTCTCGACAGCTCGCCCGTCCCACAGAACAACTACGCGATCGCCTCCTGGCCGTCCAGCAACAACTCACAACAGCCAACCTTCAAGGCCCAGCTGCCCAACTCCCAGACCAATGGGGCACCGCCCAGTCCGCAGACAGCCCCTTCAAAATCCACGAATTCCAACAGCTCGCCAGCACCTTCGACCAGCTCGTCCAATGCCTCAACCAGCGCAGCAGCGCCCTGGAACAAGCGACTCAGGAAGCCTACGCCACCAGCAAACTCAAAAGCGACTTCATTGCCGCCACCTCCCATGAGCTACGCACTCCGCTCAATGCCATCATTGGCCACATCCAGCTGATCCAGGATGGCTATTGTGATGATGCTGCTGAAGAGAAGCTCTGTCTCAATCAAGTCAATAATGCAGCCCTTCATCTACTAAAAGTACTCAATGAGCTCCTGGATATTGCCCGCATTGAAGCCGGTAAGTTTGAATTCGAACAGCAGGAGTTTGAACTAGGCCAGTTGCTAGAAGAAGTCCTGGAGATGGAACGCTCCCATTTCATCCAAAAGGGCTTAACACTCCAGACTCGAGCCACCTCCACCAATCCAGCGAAGGCGTCCTACTGGGTCCAAGCCGATCGCGACAAGCTCAAGCAGGTGCTCCTCAACGTCATCAATAACGCCCTCAAATTTACCGACCAGGGCAGCATCCACGTCAGCCTCCAACCGCTCTGCGAACTGGAATCCTCTGACACATCTTCAGCTCCCACCGTTGTCCTCAGCGTCACCGACACCGGCATTGGCATCGACCAGCGACAGCGGCAGCAGCTTTTCCGCCCCTTTGCCCGGGCCAAGCCCCAAGGTCGAGCCCCCTACGAAGGTAGTGGACTCGGCCTAGCCATCTCGCGCACCTTGATGGAACGCATGGGCGGCGAGATTCGCTTATACAGCCCAGGCCTAGGCGAGGGAACCACTGTCGAGCTCCATTTGCCGCTCCAGGCACATCCTGTTCCTTGCTCTCCCAAGCTCCAGAAACAGACGCGCAACTTTGAAGCCACTAGCGAAACCTAAGCCTCCATCCGATTCCGCGCCCTCTGTATCCATCCACTGACCGATCAAGGCATTAAAAACCTTGCTCCCACAGAGGATTCAGGCTCCAGCGGCATAGATTGGCATGCCTGCCTGAGGTTTCTACAACAGGACTGGCTGTCCTTCCTGGTTGAGAGACTGGCTTAAGCCGCTCAACACCGTGACCAAATCCCGGCCCACGCTACCTGGAGAAATCGGTGACCGCTGATTCTGCAGAGCACAGTCAATGAAATGCTCACACATCTGCTTCAGGGGCTCCTGGGGCGGCACTACAATCACCTCTCGCAGCTGGTCCATCGGCACAATGCGCTGGCCTTCAGGCTCTAGGCGTCCCCGCATCAAAACCAGTGGATTCTCCGCTAATTCATCAAAGATCAATGCGCCGCGATCGCCCACCAACACTAACTTGCGCTGCTTATCAGGATTGAGCCAGGAAAAATGTAGCTGCACCGACAAGCCCGCCGTCCCAGCCTGCAGCGAAGGGAAGGGATACTGCAACTGCGCCCACACCGTATCCGCCAAGCCCTGGGGAGACAGCGGCGTCTGCAAGTGAGGCTGGAGGCAAATCTGCCCCTGGGCCTGAACCAGCGTCGGACCTAGACCCAACCAGTGATTAAAGATGGCAATGTCATGAATCGCCAGGTCCCACAGGGCATCTACATCTTGGCGCACCGGACCCAGGTGGGTACGACTGGCATAGCCATAGCGCAATTGTCCTAGCTCTCCGGCTTGAATCAAGCGATAGCCCGCCGCCACTGCGGGATGAAATAGATAAGTGTGGTCCACCATTAACTGGCGATCGCTAGCATCAGCCAACCAGCAGAGCGCCTCACATTCTGAGGGCGTGAGTGTCAGGGGCTTTTCTGCCAACACATGGAGCCCCTGCTTCAGCGCCGCTTCAATCACTTCATAGTGGGTCACCGCTGGCGTCGCCACCACCACCGCCTCTAACCCCGGTGTTGCCAGCAATTCTCGCCAATCCGTCGTCAGGAGCGGGTCTTCTTCTAATAGCCCGCCGACGCGTTCCAGAGCAGCTGCATGGGGGTCGGCCACCGCAACCACTTCAGCCCGGGCAGCCGCCCCAAAGTTACGAATCAAGTGACTACCCCAACGGCCTGCACCAAAAATCCCCACCTTCAGGCGCTGCCAGGAATCAGCCTGATTAACGGGTGCAAAGCCAGTCAATGGCCTCACATTAGTCGTTTCGGTGCTTAGATTATTGGGGGAAGACAAGCTCATGAAACTCCACGGCCAAGCCGCACAACGCATGGTTCATAGAGGCTTGCATTCCCAAGACAAAGTAGCTGCGACTGCCCAGGGTTCCATCGCATCGAAACCTCAGGCCATCTGTTCAGCACACTCGCTCGTCTTAGCGGGGCTGAGAAGCACGACTGCCTCTGGAATCTCGACCCATGGCCTGAGCTCGCTCGAAAGCCACCTGGGCCGCCACCTGCTGAGCTGCCTTGATGGAAGGCCCTTTGCCCTTCCCCCAACAACAGCCCTGGAGCCAAACCTCTGCTATAAAGCGTTCCCGATCACCATGGACAACGCTCGCTTCTTCCACACGGTATTCCGGTAACTGCTTCCATTTTCCCTGACTCCATTCCTGTAGCGCTGCTTTATAGTTCTGACGCGCCGGGTCCTGACGAATCTCCTCAGCGAGCGGCATCAGGTGGGGCAACAACCAAGGAACAACGTAGGACAGGTCATCTGTACTCAAGTACAAAGCCCCCATCACTGCCTCCAGGGCATCCGCCTGACGACTGCGAAACCCAGCTCGGTCACCTGCAGCACTGGCTGACATCAGGATGTACTTATCCAAGCGATACACCTTGGCAATATCAGCCAACACGCGATCGCTCACCAGGACAGAACGCAGCGCCGCCAAATCTCCCACCGGAGCCTCGCCATAGGTCTTCAAGAGGAACTTAGCCGAAGCCAAGCGCACCACGGCATCTCCGACAAATTCCAACTGCTCGTAATTCTGCTCCGGTGACGCACTGGAATGGGTCAAGGCCAAATCCAACAGCCTCCAGTCGACCCGGTCAAACTCAACCAAGCCCAACTTACGTAGAAACTGCTCCAATCGCTGCCGTCGCTGGGGGTCCATGGGTTAGCCTTGCTGCGCTATCTCAAAATCAGAGCGAATTGACTCCGCCATAGTTCCACTCTAAAGCGACTGAGGACCTCACGGCATGACACAGCCATGGAGAAAGACATGAGACAAGGCCTACCCAGCGATCGCTAAGGGGATTTCAAGCCCAACCCACCATGCGAGTGGTTTTCTAGGATTCTGAAATGGCAACCAGGCCAGGGAAAGAGCCAGCAAAAGCATTGCAGACTCAGCTGCTAAAACATAATCAATGAATTGCTATTACCCTTGGGGAAACGTCCCCTTGGCGGCATTCCTATTTTGCTAGGTAACGGCGGCTGGGCCGGAGCCAAAGAATGAGGCAATTCCACATAATGCCAATAGTTATTGGGCTCAGAATTATCGGACACTGAAATGCCCAAAGCTTCATAGTGCTGGCGATGGACCTGGGCCATCGTTCCCTCAAAAACTCCCACCAGGCGAGCCAGCACCGCAGGAGGCAGGGCTGCGATCGCCTCAGCATCAAAGAAGGCATCGAAACTCGACAACAGCGCCTCTGCCCGCTGGACAGGCAGCTTCTGCTCGGCAATCTTCTTCAGCCAGTACATCCACTGGATACGACGGCGATAGGCATTCTGCGCCTCCTCACCCGTGGCAACATCTACCAGCTTCCACTTCTTGCCCAGGGCAATAGCAAACTCGCAGTCGTAGTCGCATGGACGACCCACTGCGGCGCCAGGACCCGCAAATTCAGCGTGGTACGCCTTACAAAGTATTAGGCCGTTGCGCCGTTGGGCGCTGACCGCAGTAAAAGAGGGCTCTTGATACACGTGCTTGAGTTGCGATCGCCAGAACAGACAAAACGAAGGACTTTGCTCCGACGCGCTCAATGGCCAGCGGGATCGAGGTTCATTAGACCAGACTAGCCAGCGTCAAAAGTGGCTCACCGCAGTATTTTGCGGAAACTACATGATTGCTGCGGCCAATCTTAAAGAACAGTGAATCTCCCTTAAAGGGAACATCACAGTTTCCTAACCTAAACCCGTTAAACAAGAGTCACTGCAGCGGAACACAATCCATCAAAATTCAGACAAGCAAGTTCTCGAAAGAACTTCCCCTTACCCAACCAGCATTCACGCAGGGAACACAGCGCAGCAAACCACGAAGCCCCTACTCCAACGCCAATGTTGTTGTCCAAACCATTGCAATCCCTGAGAGAAATTGAGCCAGAGAGGCATACAAGCACCTCAAGCATGGGGTCCCAAGATCTAGAAACGGCCTAGAGTCTAAGACTCAAACAACCGACCCGATCCTGAAACAGACCGTAGAAAAAGAGCCTAGAAGGAAAAGTTAGCCATAAGCCGGGTTCTGTACCCCGCAGCACCAGCCGAAGCCAGGCCAACGGTGGATGGTTATCTATCTAGGACAGGAATTGCTCCCTGCCTCAAGCGGTTCTCCAACTAGGAGCTGGTAAAAGACCAACCATAGCTCCTGCGACCTTGCTCCCCACCGGGGTTTACCGAGCCAGCACCTCTCGATGCTGCTGGTGCGCTCTTACCGCACCCTTGCACCCTTACCTGTGAACTGGGCCGAAGCCAAAGACTCCAAACCAACAGCCCCATCGGCGGTATGTTTCTGTGGCACTATCCTCACGGTTACCCGCACTGGGAGTTACCCAGCAAGTCTGGTCTTTCGGGAGCCCGGACTTTCCTCAGACTGAGTCCGCAAGCGGCTCAGCCCGCAACCACCAGGCCAACTTTTCCCTA
>CALLPZ010000295.1 GCA_938015405.1 uncultured Pseudanabaenaceae cyanobacterium | reverse complement strand
CCTCTGGCAACTGGCTAATGAAGGTGCGCCAAGCATAGGGACTACCGTAAAGCACTAGGCCTTGTAGGCAACCATTACTCAACAACTGATCGAGGCAAAGCTGGGCCGTCTGGGTCAGCCCGGCACTGCCGCGAAAGGGATTACCGCGAATAAACAATTGCAGCAGGGTGGGTTGATGAGTGCGCAATTGGAGATGGGACTGGTTATCGACCCACTGGGACTCATAGCCCAGGCTATTGGGCAGGGCGATCGCCGGGGTATGCCGACCCAAGAAGGGCGCATCCAATAGGCTATCCACCACCACTAGATTCAGGGCGGCCGGACCAGCAGCTTTCCCAGACTGGAGTGGCAAACTGCCCTGGGTCGACTCGGAGGCCCGCAAAATATCGTCCAGCAACTGCCGGGTCTGGGGTTGAGCCAAACCCTCCAAGTCCAAGACCTGGGGCAGCTCCGTCTCCCAGGTATGGCCCGCTGTGGCTCCAAAGCAAGGGGTACCGGGGCCTTGACTGACTCGCTGCTTCGCCCGCCAAATGCGTTCGAGGGACTGCTCCAGGCGGTTTTGGGCAATACGCCCCGTGCGGATCGCCTCACAGATGGCCGCGATCGCCCCCTCTGGATCCACCGGCATCAGCAGCACATCGGCCCCTGCCTCAAAGGCCAATACCGGCGCTTCGTATTCGCCATATTGCTTGGTAATCGCCTGCATCACCAGGGCATCGGTCACGATCAGGCCTTCGTAGCCCAGCTCTTGCCGCAGCAGGTCTGTGAGGATCGGCTTGGAGAGGGTGGCCGGCTTGTTGTCATCTAGGGCGGGCAGCAACAAGTGAGCCGTCATAATTGACGCCACTTTGTCAGCGATGGCCTGCTTAAACGGTGCTAGTTCTACGGCATCGAGACGAGCACGATCATGGGGAATAACGGGGAGCGCGAGGTGAGAATCCGTCGCCGTATCGCCATGGCCAGGGAAATGCTTCGCCGTTGCCAGGACAGGCTGGCTTTGGGCTCCTTGGATAAACGCACTGATTAGGGCGCTAGTGCGATCAGGCTTTTCACTAAAAGCCCGCACATTAATCACGGGGTTGGCCGGATTGTTATTCACATCCACCACTGGCGCCAGCAGCCAATTCAAACCCACCGCATAGGCTTCAATCGCGGTCGTCTCTCCCAGCTTATGAGCGAACTGCTTAGCCTGCTCCAAATCATGGGCTGCAATGGAGCCTAAAGCCATCGGTGGCGGCATCCCGGTCGCGCCCTCAAACCGCTGGCCTACGCCCTCTTCAATATCTGCCGCCATCAATAGCGGAATCTCTGCCCAGTCTTGCAATTGGGCCGTCTTCGTCGCGAGTTCTGCGGCACTACCGCCTAGAAAGATCACCCCACCAACCCCTAAGTCCTCCACCCAATGCTTCAGCGTTGACTGGCGAGCCTCCCACTGGGGATAGCGAATTTGGTGATCAAAGAGATAGCCACTGGTACGCACCACAAAAAGCTGGGCGACCTGCTGTTCCAGGCTGAGCTGCTGCCAGTCGGGGAGGAGGGGCTGCATAGTGGAGGCCGTTGAGAAGGGTTGCAGCTAGGGTGCGGCGATCGCGCCGGGAAGTCAAGACTCCCCACCGTTCAGCTCACCCCCATCCTGCAGTGGCGCTATTCTTCAGCGCTGACTTCTTCAGCATTAACGGCTTTGCCCTGCTCATCTCCCAGGTCTCCAAAGGGCTTGTCATTCTCACCCTTCTCTTCCCGCTCGATCGCCAACTTATTAATCAAGCTGAGTACACCGCTGCCCCGCTCAATCCCCTTATCTTCCAAGAAGAGCACCGTTGGGGTGCGGCGCAGGCGAACTCGCTTACCAATTTCATGGCGCACAAACCCAGTGGCAGACTCCAAGCCTTCCATGGCAGACTGCCGCGCCGCCTCATCGCCATAGATACTGACGAAGACCTTCACATGTTGGAGATCACCCGCGACCTCCACATCGGTGACACTCACCATGCCCCCTCCAATGCGATCGTCCTTAATACCCGACATCAGCATCTGGCTGATCTCCCGACGAATTAGGGAGGCGACTCGGGCAGCACGGCGATTATTAGACATGGTTCTTCGTCTCTCTAAGTCGATCGTAAATAGCGGGGATTACCCAGAAGGTTATCCCCTAGAAATAGTCCACAGGGGGGGGAGTCAGGCCGGTCTCGGTGAGGCCCAACATGGCCTGCAGCGTGAAGGTCAAAAACAAGAAGCCCGTTAGCAACACGCCCACCAAGGCCAAAACCGTGGTGCGGTTATTCAACGTGGGTCTAATCCACTCATAGAGAGAGTAGAAAATCCCCAGCAGGAACGTAATGAAATAGCGGGGATAACGGGAGACGTTGAGAAAAAATTCCTTCATGGTGCGCCAAGGTCAAGGTTCAGCGGTAGCTCGCTTGCTGATCTTAACGCCTAGATCACGCTGACAAACAGTTGTAGGGGGATTTGAAATGGTTCAACCTTTCCGATGCAGCTCTCGCCCTTCCAGAAGCCGGTCGGCACCGGCTCCCTCATGCTCTGCTCCTTTGTATCAATACTCCACAAAGTGCACAAATCACGACAGGGCATCCATTCCCAAGGGATAGAAGCGACTTTTGATACTAGGAATCTCGACCATCAACGTAAGTCTTAGGTCGGGCGCGTGACGATAGGTTACTCTGAATAGATCGAATGTTCTGATCCTTTGATAGTTTCTGCCCCCCCTATTTCTATCTCCGCTGATGCACGTCCCTTCCTGAAATGGGCAGGGGGCAAGGGCAAGCTATTGTCCCAATATCAGCCGTTCTTACCCCAGGGTTGGAGCCGTTATCACGAGCCCTTCCTTGGCGGAGGAGCATTATTTTTCCGGCTCCAGTCCAGTGACCGTCCTCCCACGGTGGCTCGCCTGACGGATGTTAATCCTGAGCTGATTAACGTGTATCGCTGCGTACGCGATCGCCTCGGTCCAGTCATAGCCCTACTGGAGATCCACCAGCTGCGCCATGGCAAAGACTATTACTACGATTTACGGGCTCAACATGAGTTGCCCCCGATCGAACGCGCAGCTCGCTTCATTTATTTGAACAAAACCTGCTTCAACGGCCTCTACCGAGAGAACCGTAAGGGGCATTTCAATGTGCCCATGGGTCGTTACAAAAACCCTGGCATTTGCAATCTTGAGCTGCTCACCGCTGCTTCAGAAGTTCTGCAACGCTGTGAGATTGAACAGCAGAACTTCACCAGCGTGTTAGGACATGCCCGAGGCAAGCGGGACTTTGTCTACCTGGATCCGCCCTACTTCCCCATCAGTGCGACCAGCAACTTCACCAGCTA
>CALLPZ010000294.1 GCA_938015405.1 uncultured Pseudanabaenaceae cyanobacterium | reverse complement strand
CCGAAACCCCATAAAGCTGGGATTCTCCTACATTTCAAGCTGCATCAACCCACAAACATTCGGGCATTCTGAAGACGAAGGAGTCAAACTTCAGCGTGCATCATGACCAGTTTCCCCATCGTCCTCTACCCGGACGCGCTTCAGCTTGCCTGGATGCAGCGACCTGGGCTTCCTGAACTGAGCCTCACCGAGCCCAAGCCCCCCATCGCCCCGGCCAAGCTCGACCCTCGTGCTCCCCTCATCACCATTGCTGCCACCCTCGTGATCGCCGCCCTCAGCTTTCCCCTCAACCCCAAGCTAGGCCTGCGGTTACTCCTCCTAGGCACCGGCCTCACCCTCAGCCACGCCCTCTTTCAAAGCAGCCAATACCACCATCGCCGCCGCCAATGGCGCCAGCGATGTCAGCGCTTCGACCAACAACTCGAAGCCTTCCAACGCCGCCAAGAAACCCACCGGCAACTCTGCGGGGAAATGCACCACCCCATGGCGATCGCAGAATACCAACACCAACTCGTCCTCGCCGCCCTCCAAACCGCCACCGGCTACGACAAAGAGACCCCCCCCGCCACCAACAGCGAAATCATCGCCTTCTTCCGCCCCTACCTAGAAAAATACTTTCCCGGCAAGATCAAAACCAACCTCGCCATCTACCAAACCGGCTGCCAAGACTTCCACCGCACCGAACTCGCCTACATCGACGACCTCCACAGCCTCTTCATCGACATCGAAATCGACGAACCCTACAGCAACAGCGAAAGCCGCCACCCCACCCACTGCCAAAGCAACGCCGCCGACGGCGAACACAACGACTTCTTCCTCGACAACGGCTGGATCGTCATCCGCTTCAGCGAAGCCCAAATCGTCAACACCCCCCGCCGCTGCTGCCGCCGCATCGCCCAAGAAATCTACAAAATCACCATCGCCTCAGGCCTCATGACCCGCTTCACCCGCATCCCCGAACTCGACCCCCACCCCCAATGGACCTGGCAAGAATCCCAACAAATGGCCCAATACGGCAGCCGCGACGCCGACCTCCACCGCATCGCCACCAAACTCCGCAAACAAGCCTCAGCCAAACGCCCCCAACACCAATCCCCCACCCAACTCGCAGCCTAAACAGGCCCCTCACCCAACCCCATAACATTGTTCAACCCTGCCCCTCCACATTCAACGGATGAAAAACCAAGGCCAACGTGTTCCTCCTGATCAAAGAGTCACACCTCCACCCCACAACAACGCCCGGCAACCCAAAGCCGCCAACAAAACTCACCTCAAACACTGAAGCACCCCAAACCCATTAGCAGGGGGTAATCCATTGGGGGAGGCTTTGTCCCCCATTGGCGGGAGTTTGAGGGCTGGCCCTCATGGATTGGATTCTTGTTTCTCAGATTCTTATTTCTCAAAGCCTTGCCTCTCCAGGCTTTGCCTCTCAGCGCTATCCCCCTTCTAAGCCACAACAAAGCCCCAACCGAATTAATCCACCGACACAAACCGCTCCACCGCCATCGCCCGCAACAACTCCACATCCTCCCGCCGCGACACCGACAACGGCACCGTCGACCCAATCTCCTCCTGCAAAATCGCCGTATTCAACGCCACCCCCAAATGCAACGCCCGATATAACCCCGCCACCACCGCCTGCTCAATCTCCGCCCCGCTATAGCCATCCGTCGCCTCCACCAGCAACGGCAAATCAAACTGCCCCGGATCCTGCTTCCGCCGCTTCAAATGGATCTTAAAAATGATCTCCCGCGCCTCCGCTTTCGGCAAATCCACAAAGAAAATCTCATCAAACCGCCCCTTCCGCATCAGCTCCGGCGGCAACTGCGACAAATCATTCGCCGTCGCAATCACAAAAATATCCGCCTGCTTCTCCTGTAACCAAGTCAAAAACGCCCCAAACAACCGCCGACTCGTCCCACTATCCGAACTCTGCGTCTGGGCAAACGCCTTCTCAATCTCATCAATCCACAACACCGCCGGCGCCATCGACTCCGCCATCGACGTCGCCTTACGAAAATTCTTCTCCGACTCCCCCACATACTTATCAAACAGGCGACCCGCCTCCAGCTTCAACAGCGGCAAGCCCCACCGCTTCGCCGTCACCTTCGCCGACAGCGACTTACCACAGCCCTGAATCCCCACAATCATGATCCCCTTCGGCGGATTCAGGTTCAGAGACTCAGCCTCACTGCTAAAACCTTGCTGCGCCCGCTCCAGCCAATCCTTCAACACCTGGAACCCACCAATCTCATTGGCATTATCCTCCGCCGGGAAATACTCCAAGAGTCCCCCCTCCTGGAGGAACTTAATCTTGCGCGCCTGGATATCCGCCAAATCCTCCTTGCAGAGGACATTATCGCTCAGGGCGGCGTAGGCAATGATCTGGCGAGCTTGGTTCAGCGTCAGGCCAGCTAAGGCTTTGAGGACCGCACCTAGATCAGCAGCTTCTAGATCAATTTTGATTTCCTGTTTTTTGTTGAGCGATCGCACCACCGCCTGCAACGCCTCATACAGCTCATCCCGATTAGGCAACTGCAAATCATAAAACACCGCTTCCGCATCAATCTCCGGTGGCAACGCCAAACTCGGCCCTGTCAGAACCATCGAAGCGTGATTCTTCGCAAAGCGCTGAGTCAACTCCCGGAACTGCCGAATTACCGCCGGATCTTTGAGATGGGGATGGAGATCCTTCAGCAAGAAAATCCCCTCATCCAACGTCGCTAGGTGCTGTAGCAACCCCATCGGCTGATTCGTCCGGGGCACCGTCGCCTTAGGCTCATCGTGCCGCACCAACCCCTGGGTAATACTCCAGGTGTAACGTTTCAGCTGTAAGTCCTTCGCCACCACCTTAATCAGTTGGTCAACTCGCTCTTCCTCCACGGTTTCCACCGCAATCAAGGAATGGAAAGAAAGAACCAGCGTCTTCAGTTCGTGAGCAGGCGTGGGCTGGTTCTGGGAAGAGGCCATGGAAAACGAAATACCAAAGGGAATAGATGTTGCAAAAGGGACCGCAGCGCCCTCAAGCACTATATAGTGTTCTGCTTCTAGATCGCGTTCCGCTTCGCCTCAAAGGGGATCTCCTCTTAGCTCGTTCACGATAGCTGCTGTGCATGCTGTAACAACCGATGGGCTTCTGAGCCCGCCAATTTATGGGCTAGACCGCTACAGAGGTTGCCCAGCTCTTTTATTACAGAACTGATCCAGTTGTAATTACTTAGCAAAACCCCCTGATCGTCACAAGAGCGAACGAAAAAATGTGCAGGCCAGAAAATCGGTGATTTTATAGCGGTGCCCCCATCACTTGCGGACCCCCATCGCCTGTCAAACCTAAATCTGGCAGCTGGTGATGTGGATAGCAAATGCCCTAATCCAGTTAGGGCATTTGCTATCAAACTGCTTGACGCTAACCACCCTTTTAAATCGCCCAATATCACAGCACATTTCCTAGTAACCGTTCCATCTATGTATCTGTTCCAGACTTTTGAGTCTGAGCGGCCCCTGTTGTTGCGGCGCCGCTTGCGGCAGGCTGCATTAAGCAGCCTTGTCGTTTGCTGTGGCCTACTGCCTTCGGCCCGCCCTGCTCTGTCCCAAGCCGATTCGGTTAGCCTGGCACCGACCTTCGACACCAATGCTGAACTACTCTCCCAGCAGCCTGCCGATGCTCCAGAGACAGTGCTTTCAGCTCCTCGAGAGCTAGAGGTCAATCGTCCCCCTGCCCCTGTGACAGAGGTTCGAACCCTCAAAATAGGGACCAATGCGATCGAACCCTTGGTGTTCCTCGATGAGATGCCCAATTCGCTGCCCTATGGCTACAGCATTGATCTCTGGAACACCATTGCCGATGAACTGAACGTCACCACGGAATGGGTTCGCTATGACTCCGCTAGGGACTTACTCGATGGATTGAGCAAAGGCGAAGTAGAGCTGGCAGTCGCCGGGCTTTCTATCACAGCTGCGCGGGAAGCCAATGGCTATGACTTCTCCCAGCCCTTCTATGAGTCTGGCCTACAACTCATGGTGCGCAACAGCAGCCAGACCGTATTTCAAATTTGGCAGCGTCGTCTCTTCAATGCTCAAGTGGCCAATGCCCTCGTCTTAGTCACCTTTAGCAGCATGGTGGTGGGCAGTCTGATTTGGGTGGTGGAGCATAAGCACAACGAAAGCTTCTCTAACAATCCAGTCCAGGGCGTGGGCCAGGGGATGTGGTTTGCCATTGTCACCCTAGGAACTTTTGGCTATGGCGATGTCACCCCAGTCAGGCTACCGGGTCGGCTGCTGGCTTGCACCTGGATGGGGATTAGCTTCTTCATCGTTGCAGATTTCATTGCATCCATGACGGTACTCCAGCTGAATGAAGCGACGACCAGCTTGGAAGAACTTAAGGGTGAACAAGTGGGTGTGGTGAGCGGCACAACAGCCGAGAGCTATTTGCGATCCAAGTCTGTCTTGCCCGCAGCCTTTGAGGGTCTAGACGATGCGGCGGCAGCGCTGGCGACAGGAAAGATTGCTGGCATCGTGCGGGATTATCCCAACCTCTATCACCTCGTCAATACCACTTCAGATTTTCGATTGGCGGGCGATCGCCTCAGTTCCGAAGATTACGGTATGGCGGTGGCTGAGGGGCAATCTCCAGAGCTGCTAGAAGCAGTGAACCGAGAGCTGATTAGCCTACAAGAGCAGGGCTATCTCACAACCCTCCAGAACAAATGGTTTGGTGAAACAACACAGCAGTAGGAGCTGCTGTCGTGGATGGGAGGCTGACCTCCTTGCTGCTCCCTGGGATTAAGCCTTACCCAATGGGTGCTGGTGCTCCGTTTATTTCTTGCCCATTTTTATTTAGCAATCGCTGTATGAATCACCCTTTGACCCAAGCCATCTCCTCGTCTCGCTTGTCTGTCCAGTCCCTGGGGGCGATCGCGATGCTTTCCCTAGGCCTGACCAGCTGCAGCTTCAAAAGTAACGATATTGGTCTAACCAGTGGAGTCGAAGGAGGGGGTTATGCGCAGTTGGCAGAGGTGATCCAGACTTCTTCAGAGAGCGTTGGCAAGCTCAAGCTTGAGAATCAGCTCTCCCAGGGCTCCACTGAAAATTTGGCACGCCTCAAGGAGGGCAGTGCTGATGTGGCCATCAGTCAACTTGATGTAGCCAGTGCAGCGATGAAAGCTGGCGAAGTGCAGTCCATTGTCACCCTCGCGGATGAATACCTCTACGTCATCGTCCCCCAAGACAGCACCATTCAGCAGTTGACCGACTTGACTGACCGGCGTGTGGGACTGGGCACAGCGGGGAGCGGCATCCATTTCACTGCAAATCGTCTCTTGAACGAAGCCAACATCGCGGTGGAGCCTTTTGAGCTATCCCTCGTGGACAGCTTTGAGCAGATCCGCCAGGGCAACCTGGATGCTGCGTTTTATGTGGGTCCCCACCGCAGCGCGCTGTTGGCCCAGGCTTTTCAGTCTGAAAGTCCGTTGAGAGTGGTACCCATTTCTCCGGCGCTGCTGAACTTCTACACCCTGCGATCGCCTGAGGCTTACCAAGCTGCCATCATTCCGGCGGGCATTCACCAAGCAAATCCCCCCATTCCCCCCAAGGATATTTCCACCCTTTCCACCTCCACGGCCCTCGTGACACGTCCAGAGGTCTCCAGTCAAAAGGTAGCCTTGTTAACCTGGTCCATCTTGAGCAGTGCTCAGCGCTATGCCCCCTTCTATCCAGAATTGGCCCAGGGTAATCCCCGTCAACTCCTCAGCCAGGGGCTGATGTATTTGCATCCTGGTGCTGCAGCTGCGTTTAACAATGGTGACCCTCGCAGTGCTTGGTTGCGCTACATCCAGGGCAACAAGCCCCTGCAAACGGCCTTCATCATGCTGACTACCACCACGAGCATCGGCTACATTTTGCAGCGCATGCGTCGGCGGAAAAGCAAAGCCGTGATCAAGGGGGTTCGTCAGGTGGTGATGCAGCTACGGAGTCAAATCAGCGATGACCCAGCTCGCGTAGCCCGCGAAATCACCTCACTACGTCAGCAGCAGCGCTTGCGCATGATCGATGATGAGATTTCCCTTGAGGTTTACGAACAGCTGGAGCGGGTGATCAACCCCTTGGGTGATCAATGTCTCACCATGTTGGAAACCCAGCGGCAAGAGGCGATCGCCACAATCCTGAATCAACTCGATAACTGCCAGGTGCTGTTGCGCCAAGCGCCAGATCAAGCTGATGCCCAAATTGCTCAATTGGAAGACCATGCCCGGCAGCTCCTGGAGCAGGACCGGATCGATCTGCCCACCTTCCTCAAGATTAAAGAACTGACCTGGAACAACGGTGAGCTTTCCATGGCTGCAAGCAGTATTTTGCCCTTGAACAGTTACGGCATGGCTCGCTAGGATGGGCCTCACCCCTTTCTCTGGCACCATGGCCTCAAACTTCCCCCCGACCGGCGACCAGCCTGCTCCTAGCCAAGTTCAGAGCCTGTTCAACAGCATTGCCCCAGTCTATGACGAGCTCAACGACCAATTGAGCTTTGGCATGCACCGCATCTGGAAGCGTATGGCAGTGGCCTGGGCCAATTTACCTGAGGGAGGCGTAGGCCTGGATTTGTGCTGCGGTACGGGCGACCTTGCTTTACTGCTGGCAGATGCCGTGGGCGCCCAAGGGCAAGTCTACGGTGTGGATTTTGCCTGCGACCTATTAGCTGTGGCTGACGAGAGAGCCCAGCGTTGTTACCCGCAGCCTGCCATCCTCTGGCAGCAGGGAGATGCCCTGGCCCTCGATTTCCCAGATCGTTTTTTCGACGGAGCGACCCTGGGCTACGGTCTGCGAAATGTGGGGGATATTCCCCGCTGTCTCCGGGAGCTACATCGGGTGCTCAAGCCCGGTGCATCAGTGGCGATCTTGGATATGAATCGTCCGATTGGGGCCATGGCCAATCCCCTACGTCAGTTCCAGGAATGGTATTTAGAGAATCTCGTCGTTCCCAGTGCAGAGCGTCTAGGTGTTCGGGAGGAATATGCGTATATCAATCCCAGTATTGAGCGATTTCCCCTAGGGCCAATGCAGGTAGAAATGGCCAAAACTGCGGGATTCTCGCAGGCGATTTACTATCCCTTAGCCCTTGGCTTAATGGGAATGCTGGTAGCAAAGAAAGGGTGAATTCTGGAGAAAGCCTGAGCGAATGGAGCTAAACGGCTGTTTGAGAATTTGGCTTTGCATCAGATTTCAAAGCTCTATTGAGCATATTGAGGGCAACTTTTCATATATTTGTGAGTCTCATTGGTCGAAAACGACAGCTCAATCCCTTTCTTTAACTGTGAAAGATTTGTGCCTCTAATGTCTTTGCTTTGGGGATGATTTCTAGCTGGACTTTTGCCTAAATATTGTGCAGAAACAGGTTCACAAAACAAAGGCCGCTGAAATGTATTTCAGCAGCCTGAAGCACTTAAAGTTGTCTAGAGAGCTCTGGTTGAACCAGCAAGGGCTTCAGCCCATATCGAGTCCCGCTCAAAGGGGCTAGCGCTTACCGACCTGGGGCTCTCGCTTTGATTAAGCCATCTTTCTGACCCAACAGAAAAGGTTAGATTAGTTATATCTATTGGCTTTCGTCAGTTACTTCTCTAAAGGAGGAGAGGGCTTAAGATGCTTAACGGCATGCCCTGCTTTCTCGATGCGCTTGAGCACATTTTGATCAACAGAGGCATCTTGACCCATCAGTTCGCAGCAGCGCAGGGTTTCTACTAAAGCCCATTGGAGATTGGTCACGACTTCACGCAACTCACGAATTTCTTCTTCTTTACGCACCATATTTCATGCCGAGTTGGGGATTTCGCAAGCTTCAATGGATAAAACCTAAAGAGAGGCTTGAAGCAATGAGCCACAGAGATTAAATGTGTCTATATAGACCTTAGCAAAAGGAGTTGACATAACTCCATGCTTATACCACCTATATTTGGGCAAAACTGTCTAGGATTTCTTTGATCATATCCGTGAATCTACGTGATTTTGGCAAGGCCGACTTCCGCGCAAACAACAGTGATAATGATGAAAATTTCCTAAGTTTTTAGTAGATTTCGCGCATTTTCAGGGGAGTTTATCATTAAGCTGATTCGCGGATTGCGTAGGGGTTAGAGTCTGTTTTCAGTCAGAATGAAGCTTAAACGCGAACCTGGGGGGGATAACTTGAGGGCTAAGGCTGTTCTGTAAAATACAGTTGAGCAAGCAGCAATTTCGCAATAGCGAATTTTCTACGTGCAATGGCTGATTTGTTCGCTTAATTTAGATGGATTGAATGACCTATAGAGTGAGATGCCCTGGAAAGTCATCAGCTTTCGTGAAAAGTGTTGCGTTCCCAGAAATTTTGAGTGGGGGGACTATCATGGGGAAGCGCTGTTGATTCCGCGATCGCTCCTGTTCCCCAGGGCGATCTAACCTTGTGGCCCTACCCGAAACCTGGATCTTGGTCGTTCCGCCGTTGGCTGGCGGCGTTATTGGATACTTCACCAATGACTTGGCCATTAATATGTTGTTCCGCCCCTACCGAGCACGCTACATCGGTGGGCGCAAAATTCCTTTTACGCCGGGCTTGATTCCCAGTAATCAAGATCGCCTGGCCCAACGGGTGGCTGATGCCATTATGGGCTCATTGCTGACGCCAGATGAGCTACAAAAGCTAGCTCACAAGCTGTTTGAGACAGAACGGCTGCAGCAAATTATTCTTTGGCTTTTGCAGTTGGCCTTGGATCAAATCCAAGAGGACAAGGAGCAGCGGACGGCAAAAATCCTGGCCGGAATTTTGCGAGATTTGTTTAGCCAGTCTCTGCCTCGCTTGATTCGAGTGTTGGCTCGTCGTGAGGATTTCCTAGAAGCCCAGCTCAACCAAATCTTTGACCAGGTATTGCTAGACTTTCAGCTGAGTGAACCCCAGGCTCAGCAGCTGGCTCGCTGGGTGGTAGATGGCGTATTGCCACCGGATGTGATTCGCCAAGGGCTGGTGGACTTTCTAACGGACCGCAATATTGACGCAATTGATAATGCCTTTCGCGAGAAGAGTAGCGGGACCTATTGGGTCATTGCCAATCTCTTTGGCTTGCGTAATGCCCTCACTCGCTTGCGTAGTCACTGTTTAGACCATCGGGATACCAGCAATGCGGTGATTCAGGAGTTGGTTACGGTGTTATCAGTGGATGAGCGCCTGACTGAACTTCTCCAAAACTTCTCCCTGCAAAACTTTCCGGTGAGTACCGTACGTCAACTACGCAGTACGATGCGGGATACGGTTCGTGAGTTGTTGCAACAACAGGGGGCAGACCTGCTGCAGAATTTGAGCCAGTCCTTGGATTGGGATAATGTGGCCAAGCTTGTGCTGAACCGGCTACGTAATTCTGACGTGATGGAGAGCTCTTTGGCGCTGATTAGCCAGGAGTTGGCGCTAATTTTGGAGCGTTATTTAGAGCGGGATATGGAGAATATTGTGGCCCAAGCCATTCCGATTTTGAATTTGGAAGGGGTCATTATGGATCGGGTTATGGCGACCTCTCCTCAGGACTTGGAGAAGGCAGTGCAAGGGATTGTGAAAAGTGAGCTCCAGGCCATTGTGAATTTGGGGGGGATTTTGGGGTTTGCCATTGGTCTATTGCAGACCGGCTTGCTGTTCTGGCGATAGACGGCGAGATGGCTCTATGGCTTCCAGTCGTTCATGGTGGTGCTTTGTTGAGCCTGGGCTAATCTAGAGAATTGATGGGATTGAAGCCAGGCGGACATTCTAGCCTGGGCGGAACGGTGGGGATGGCGGTGCGAGAGCGATGCTTGAAATTGGACGGCTGGAGTTGTTGGCGTAGCTTTTGGATCAGTGTGGTGGGTGGCGCTGGCTTCTTGCAAATCAGGCTATCGGCAAGGCGATCGCTGCCTTGGGCCGAAATTGCTCCCCACAGTACGGGTAGGCCAGGTTCTCGGGGCAGGGCCAGGCTGACGATGATTTGTTGATCATTGAGAGCAGAACGCTGGCGACGACTGCGCTTGCCTTCTGGCTGAATACGGTAGTCGTAGTACTGCGCTTGGGAAACAATGCCCAGATCTAGGGTGACCAGCTCTTTGGAAAACTCACCATGGTCAAGGAAGTGAACCTGCTGGGCTTGGTTCATGGCACTGATCTTTAACCAGGCACCGCTGGTTTGGGCTTGCTCAATGTGGTGAGCAAAGGTTGGAG
Source organism: uncultured Pseudanabaenaceae cyanobacterium (assembly GCA_938015405.1). GTDB lineage: Bacteria > Cyanobacteriota > Cyanobacteriia > PCC-9006 > JAAUQQ01 > JAAUQQ01. Next base: position 2,249 of record CALLPZ010000294.1, on the reverse strand, counting down.
CAACCAGGGATTTGAAGAGGCTGGTGCCAGTTTGGGCGATCGCTGTGGCTGCAATAGCGACCGTACCCCAGCGAACAATGCTCCAGCGAAAGCCATTGGGTTGCGGAATGCTGGCCTCGCTGGTGTCCGACTTCAGTAATTCTGTTGGGGCAAATTCTTCTGGAATCTGCGTAATTTCGTCACCACTTTGCACGATGTCGGCCTACCCATTGCTGGCCTTACAGTGCCCCTGGGATCCTGAGGACTTCTCAGGAAGACTACGGATTTGCAAAGTTTGGAGTTGTGCAGTCTGGGTAAAACTCGCCTGATGCGTTGCGAGCTAGAAAGGTAGAAGTGACAATGATTTCTGGGAAATGTTTGAGCGATCGCGGGGGCATGCGACCGCACTTCAACGAGGTCGTTCTTGAGGCGATGCAACTATCCTGACACGACCTACAGATTGATCTATAGTTTGCTGGGTTTGAAATATCGATTCTTCAAGTCCAGGTGTTGCTGGCATATAAAACAATGTGCCCAGTGGAAAATACTGAGACCTCGTAGAACTTCACCTGTGGCTCGTTGGGAGTTGTAAATAATCGTAAATAGGGGGGATTGTCAGTTCTCTCTATCAATCCCCAAGTAATTTGAGTGGACTGCAACCTGCAGGTGAGGTCACAGCAATCTAGCATCTAGCCCACATGCAACGGATCAATGTCGATTAAGAGGCTGATGTCCTTTGGGCAGTGTTGTCGCAATTGGGCAAGGGAAGGGAGATTAATCTTCGAGGTGGATGACTTGATGAGAATTTGCCAGCGAAATCGTTGGGCAACACGAGGAATGGCGGCAGGCGCAGGCCCCAGCAGCTCTAGGCTGGACTCAGGTCGTTCATCTTGGCTTGGCTGAGCAGGCTCTGACTGAACGAGATGCTCGACAGGGGTTGGATGGCTATGGTTTTGCAGCGTTACCTCCAGGTACTCCCGGATTTGTTCTGCTGTGCGTTCTACCTGAGCTTCGTCTCTACCGCTAAAGCGCAATAGGACAAGGTGACCGTGGGGAGGGTAGCTGGCTTCTGCTCGCTCCTTTAGCTCTGCATTTAAGAATGCCTCGTAGTTGTGTTTTTGAACCGCACCAACCACAGGATGCTCTGGTGAGTAGGTTTGCAGAATTACCCGCCCAGGGCTTTCTCCCCGTCCGGCTCGGCCAGCCACTTGGAGCAGGGTTTGGCAAGCTCGCTCGCCAGCGCGGTAGTCCGAAAGATGGAGTAGTCCATCGGCAGCCAGAATTCCCACAAGGGTCACCTGGGGTAAATCGATCCCCTTCGTCAGCATTTGCGTTCCCACCAGGACATCGGCTTCGCCAGCGCCAAAGCGGCTGAGCAACATACGGTGAGCGCCTTTGTTGCGGGTGGTGTCGCTGTCAAAGCGGAGCCAGCGCAGCTCGGGGAAGAGTCGGCTCAGCTCCTGGGTGACTTTTTGGGTGCCGCTGCCGAAGTTCTTGATATAGGGGGATTCGCAGTCGGGGCAGCGTTCCGGGTTGCCCCGCACGTAGTTGCAGTAGTGGCAGCGCAGCAGGGGCTGGGCGTTGGCGTGGGTATGGTGGTATGAGAGGGAGACATCGCAGTTGGGGCAGCCCATGACGGTGCCGCAGTCTCGGCAGGAGACGAAGGTGCTGTGGCCCCTGCGGTGGATGAAGAGCAGGGCCTGTTCGCCTTTGGCTTTGGTATCGTTGAGGGCGCGCTGGAGCTTGCGGCTAAAGATAGAGCGGTTGCCCTGGTGGAATTCGTCGCGGAGATCAACGACTTCTACGGGGGGATGGGGTCGGGCGTTAATGCGTTGGGGCAGGGATAGATACTTCGAGGCTTCAGCATTTTGGGAAGCCACCCAGGTTTCTGCTGCGGGAGTTGCTGTACCTACTATGATCGGGCAATCATTCAGCTTTGCTCGCCATTGGGCTACGGTGCGGGCGTGGTAGCAGGGCATGGGCTGCTCCTGCTTGAAGCTATTGTCATGTTCTTCGTCCAGGACAATCAAGCCCAGGTTTGGTAAGGGAGCGAAGACTGCGGAGCGGGTACCAATCACCACTTGAGGTTGGCCTAGCAACATTTGTCGCCAGGTATCGTAGCGCTCGCCGGAGGAGAGGCCGCTGTGGTAAACGCAGACGCGATCGCCAAACCTTCGCCGGAAGCGATCGGTCAACTGGGGCGTGAGGCCAATTTCAGGGACTAGGACCAGGGCTGATTTGCCTTGGGCGAGGATAGGGGCGATCGCCTG
>CALLPZ010000293.1 GCA_938015405.1 uncultured Pseudanabaenaceae cyanobacterium | reverse complement strand
AGGGTCCTGATGGGCGGTGTTGTGGGGTGAGGAATGGGGAAACTCTTTCGCAGTTGCAATTGAATAAGAGCAGATACCACGGTAGGGGCATGGCATGTCCGCCCTGGCGTTGAGTGCCTAACGGTCTACTTTCATCTTCGTTCCTTAAGCTATGCAACGGTTGGGGCTGTTGGGTCTTGGCTATGGCGAAGATGGTGGGGCTGGTTGAGGGGGCGCTATGAAGTTTTCGGTTTGGGTGACGGGGCTGGTTGGTTCTGTATGGGTGGCGGTTCCTGCCGTGGCAGAGAAGCTGGATGCTGATGCGGTACAGGATGTGGCAGCCCATTTAGTTGGGGTAATGGATACGTCGGGGCAGGCGGCGGTGAATCCAAAGTTTGTGGCGGTGCGGATGACGACTTGTGAGGTGAGGCCCAATGGGGCCGAGTCTTCCCCTGATGCGGGGTCGGTTTATCTGTATCAGGAGCAGGCGTTGGTGCGGAAGTTGGGGTCTCCCTATCGGCAGCGATTTCTGCAGGTGGCGTTGGCAGCGGATGGGCAACGGGTGGAGTCGCGGACGTTTAAGCCGGATGATGTGGCCCAGTGGGTTGGATTGTGCGATCGCCCAGAGCAGAAGATTGCGCAGGCTGATTTAGGAGAGCTGGTTTGTACGGTGGCGTTGCGGCCTTCGGTGTTGGGGGGCTATGTGGGGAGTACGCCTGGAGATGGCTGTCCGGTGACGCTGCGGGGGGCATCGCGGTTAACGAATGTGGTGGTGCTGTTTGATCAGGGAATGGAGACTTGGGACCGGGGCTTTGATGCAGCGGGGACTCAGCTATGGGGGGCGAAGGATGAGCCCTATCGCTATCGCTGGGTGGAGGATTAGGGATGACGGAGCAGGGGAAATCGATGGCAAAGGGTGAGGTAAAGGCAGGGTTGCATTTGAAGCGGCCTTGCCTATTGGTGGCGGATTTGGCGCGATCGCTGACGCTCTACCGAGATGTCCTGGGCTTCCGGCTGGACTATATCAGTGAGGAGGCTTCGGCAGAGTCTTACCTGTATAAGGTGTTTCAAATCCCAGCGGAGGCAACGTTGAAGTTTGCCACGCTGAGTACGGAGCATGAGGCGCGGGCCTTGGCACTGACGGAGGTGAAGGGCGTTGAGCTACCGCCGCCGCCCATGCCCCATCGTCTGGGGATGGTGGTGCAGGTGAGTGAGGTGGCGGAGGTGGTGGAGCAGGTGCGATCGCTGGGTCTAACGGTAGTGGAGCCCAGCCATTTCACGGCACCGCCCAACTTGTCATTTACAGAGCAGGGAATTGTTGATTTTGATGGACAGTTAATCGTGCTGTACGAAACGAAAGTGGTTGAACAGCTCTGAAGCTAAGACTTACTATAGTTGCAACTACAAGTCAGCTTCTAGCCGACGCTGCCATTCGTCATCTTCCTTGGCTTGCTGAGAAATTTCTTGGGTTAGCAGGTCTTGTTCTGTGGAGTAGGCAGCATCTTCAGACTTGAGTTGCTTTTGCAACGCGAATTGCTGAGCATAGGAGAGCTTGCTGCGCAGGGCTTGATTAGGAGATTGAAGCTTGCGGGCCAGGTCTTGGCGCTGTTGGTTGCGTTGCTGTACGCCGCGATCGCGCCATTTCACAACTTGCCAACGAATCAAGGGGATCACCAAAAATCCTAAGCCATAGAGCAGAAGCAGCGGATAAATCTGGCTGACAAAGCCAAGGAAGCCAATACCTGTGGCGGTCAAGCTAGGCAGTTGTATCCCTAACAGAGCAGCCAGACCAGCATTGACGATGCCCAACATGCCTGCGGCCCAGAGCTGGTTGGTCGTGGCTTTGCTGAAGCGCCAGGGCTTTTCATAGAGGCAAGACTGGATGGAACGATCGCCTAACGCCGCTGCCGTGACTTGGAGTTCAGGGAACTGGTAGACAATTTCTCCCTGGGGGCTGACAAGGGGCTGGCCTTGGAATTGGACGAGGACGGGGAGGATGGCATCGTCGGGTTCTGCTTCGGGGCTATCGAGGAAGGGGGTGACTTGTTCGGCCGCGATCGCGCCTTTATTCGCTCGAATCACACCCGCCACAAACCGCCAACGGCGATCTTCTAAGTCTTCGTTGGGGTTTCCATCACCAAAAAGGAAGGAAAAGATCGATTCGAGGAAGTTGAGTTCGGATTTTGGCTTATTAGAAGAGAACTTCTGGCGCGATCGGCTTTGGGAGCGGTTGCCATAGCCGTAGCTTCTCCGGCCATAGCCACCGTAACCCAGCCAGTCGGCATAGAAGAAAAGGCGGAGGGCGCTGCTGAGGAGGTCAGAGAGGATGTAGAAGAGGCCGCCGATGTTGAAGGAGCCGTTGTTGTCGTCACGACTGGAGGCAGCGGTGGCGGCAGCGATGGCGAGGATGATGAGGGCGATCGCCATGATGCCGATAGAAGACAGCAGGGCAACGCCGAAGGAAATGCGAATGATATAGAAGAGGATCTTCCAGGCTTTACCCAGCCCGGCATTGAGGCGGAGCTTCCAGTATTTGCTGAAGAGGATACTGCGGAAGTTCTTTGGGAAGCTATAGGCGATGTCGCCGCTGTCAGCCACTTGGAGGTTGCCGCCGACTTCGCTGGCGAGGGCGAGGAGGCCCTGTTCGGCGATGGGGATTTGCAAGCCAGCCTGGGCCGCAATGTCACCGACGGTGGCGCGGTAGTTGAGGGCCTCAACGGCTTTCATGACTTTGGGTTCGAGGGCCATGCTGTGCCTAGTCACTGGGTGGGTAAAGGAAGGCCTAGCCTTTAGGAAGCCTCCTCTATTGTCTAGGGTAGCGAGGGTTTCTATGGGTTGGGGCTGGGTTTGAGGCGTGGAAACCGCACCACCATGGGCCACAGCTCTGCTCGTATATCTGGAGCGGAATAATGTGATTGCTGATTTCTCAAGAACATTTCAAAAAGGATGCATCAACCCTCTAGTTTTTGTCCCTGAACGGTGAAGCTAGCAAACCTCACCAGAAAAAATCGGAAAATTTACCTAGCCTAAAAATGCCACAAAGAGATGGAGACCAGGATCACCAGAAACCATCTAAAAATTAGCCAATGTAGGGATAAGAATCAGCCGCTGATCTCAGCAACAGATTCCAATAAGAAACAGAATACTGTTCACATTTAGCTAATTTTTTCTGGTCATGTCCCAGCCCAATTTGCACTAAAAAGTAAGCCAGTTGCACCCTTTCTAATCGTGAGAATTGGGCATGCTGCTTAAGCAAATAATTCAGAGCAGCAGTGAGCTTCTTATGTCTAGACAGCCTCCACCACTGAACCTGATACTCTGCGATTTCTACAGGCAGCCCTAATAGCTGAGCGGCCTTCGACAGTTGTAATTGAGCAGCAGCA
>CALLPZ010000292.1 GCA_938015405.1 uncultured Pseudanabaenaceae cyanobacterium | reverse complement strand
GAGCACGAATATTCCCATTGCCCAGATTGTGGATGGTACTGCCGTTGAGCGCATTCTGGCGGAACAGGGCGATCGCCAAATTATCTTGCATTGCTACTCTGGCGTGCGATCGCGCCGCGCCCAAAAGCGCCTTGCAGAAGTCGGCATCGCCACAACTGATCTTAAAGGCGGCATCAAGGCTTGGCGTAAAAAAATTGACCCAAGCTTGCCCAAGAAACTCCTCCCGTGAAGAAGGCTAGATGCATGATTTTGTAGGTTATGTCGTCTTTCCTTTCTACGAGAAAAAAAGAGTCTGAAAATCTCCTTCTTTCTCCGTCAAATGTGACTCTAACTCTGGCAATAAATGCCACATTAAAAGTCGTGTTAAATACTCAGAAATTGGAGATCCGTAAGAATTTCGTAAAAAAATCAAGGCATTCATAATAGAATTATCCCTGTAAAGTTTATGGGTTTAATTTCGCTAGAGTGCCTTGAATTCGCCATGCTTGAGATATTCACACACAAGAGTTTGAGTCTAGGAACTGCACTACCACTGTTTCAACTCAGGACGTGAAGACTCTATGGCTACGGCATCCACAGATGGAAATGACTTCATTCAAGGTAGTTCGAAAAGCGAAAAACTTTTTGGTGGCAAAGGTAATGACGTTCTCTTGAGCGGGGGTGGCAATGACCAGCTAACCGGCGATGGTGATAACGATTCCCTCGTGGGCGACAGCGGTAAGGACATCCTCAATGGCTCTAATGCCACCTTGCGCGGTGCTAACGAAATTGACTATGCCTATGGCGGCGGGGGCGCAGACACCTACATTATTGGTGATGCGAAAGGCAGCTATTACACCGCCGGAGGTTGGGGCGATCGCCTCTACATTGATGGCTTCGAAGCTGGCCAAGACAAAGTTCAGCTCCATGGCCAAGCCAGCGACTACTTTACGGACACCTTTGGAGGGAGCACCTGGCTGTTTACCAAGGCCGGTAATGATTTGGTTGCAGCTTTTGCGGGCGTATCCAGCCTCGACCTCACCAGCGCTGACTTCGTTTATCAGAAGAGCGTTAATCGCATTAATGGAACGCCGGGGGATGACAAGCTCGATGGCACGGATGGGCGAGATATCATTCGTGGCCTAGACGGTCGTGATTCGATCTCTGGCCAGGGGGGCAATGACACGATCATTAGCGGTAATGGCAACGACGTGGTCTTTGCTGGGGATGGAAACGATACCATCGTCCTCTCCGGAGATGGTTTTGAAAATCGCGATTCTCTCAATGGTGAGGCGGGCAATGACCGCTTTGTTAACCAAGATGTCCCCCTGGGCAGCGGCATTATCGATGGTGGCGAAGGGACAGATACCTTGAGTTACAGCCAAGCCAAATCCTTGGATGGCGTGTTGGTCACTCAGGCTCTCAACTTTGATCGCAACCAGGTCTTCTTTTCCTCTAGAGGAATTAAAGCGGGTGAGGCGCTCGGAAGTTCTGACAGTTCCCAAAACATTGAGCGACTGATTGCCCCGAAGAACTCAACCAGCAGCAAGTTCGTTGTCAGATCCCTGACCTCATCCCCCGTTCCCTTTGCCCCACCGCCGCCGTCTGTAACTGTCAACCTGGCCAATGGTCAGGTGAGCCAGACGGGCGGCAGTGGCAAAGTACCGCAGCTAAAGTTGACCCACTTCTCCCATGTCACGACGACCTTTGCGGACGATCGCATCACGGGCAATGGCCAAAGCAATATCTTGAACGGTGGCGGCGGCAAAGATGTCCTCAATGGTAAAGGGGGGAATGATGTCTTGATTGGCGGAAGCTTCGGCGGTGCCACCATGACCGGTGGCGGTGGTCGCGATCGCTTCTACATTCCCACGCCGATTAGTCCAGGCAGTCGGCAACCCGGTGGCAAGGTTACTCCCTATGAAATCACCGATTTCAAGGGCAATGAACAAATCTTGGTGGGACAAACGGGCTTTAATCGGGGTAATAGCTCTAACCAGGCTGCTCTCGGTCTCCCTGAGCTGGGTGCCATCAGCGAGGCTCAGTTTGGTTTAGGCCGCCGCTTCACCACACCGGAGCAGCGCTTTGCCTATGACACCGAGACCGGTGAACTGTTCTATGACCTCAATGGCTCTGACATCAGCTTGCCAGCCCCTGAGCCCCTGGGCGTCAGCATCAAAATTGCGACGTTAAAGGGAGCTCCTTTGATTGGTGCCAGCAATATCATCGTGGCGAGTGATGACCTCCTTCAGGCTTCTGCGGTGACTGTTCCTGGATTCTAGGGGACTGATTTGGAGCCGGAATGCGGTGAGTGGACAGGGGGGCGATAGGCCTGGCCATGTCACGCAGCGCCAAGGAACGCAAACGTAACTAAGACCGTTACAACCGTAGCGACATGGCATGCTATGTCAGCTACAGGATTGAACCTCTAACGGTTGGATTTCCGCTTCGTTCCTAATCGTCAAGAGAAGGAGGGCGATCGCCCTCCTTCTGGGCGAGGCGTTCTCCTCTCGTCATTTGATAACTCCTGGGACACAACTAGCCCTTAGCAACCCCTAGGAGCATCCCATGGTGAATTCGTCCCATTCATTCCACTGGCAGCCAATCGTAAAACTCGCCGTGCTGCTCGCCAGCTTGGGCTATGCCTTTCCTGCTCAGGCCAATAGCGGTAGCGTTTCCAATTGGCAGGCGCTCTGTCAGCAGTATTTGCCCGCTTCCGCCTGCGCCGCTGAGTCGCCGGTTGAGTCT
>CALLPZ010000291.1 GCA_938015405.1 uncultured Pseudanabaenaceae cyanobacterium | reverse complement strand
AAACAACACCTCGGTTAGACGGAGATGATGAAGGCTTGGGAGGTGCGACTCCAACCATGGAGCAAACTCCGCTGAGGCTTGCCCTTCAATTGTAAACACCCATGAGAAAGGAGCAGCCCAGGAAAGAACTGCTCCTCCATCTCAAGCGATGAGTTTTAAGTGCAACAGACTAAAAGCCTTGATCGCGAGCCTCAATTGAAGTCTTCAACTTCTCCAGCACTTCGCCCACCGGCAGGGCACCTAGCTCGCCAGACTTGCGGGTGCGGATGCTGAGGGAATTGGCCTCCACTTCCTTGGCACCCACCACAGCCATGACCGGAATCTTGGCCTTTTCAGAATTGCGAATCAGCTTGCCGAGGCGATCGCCACTCTTATCCACCTCAACTCGCACGCCCATCTCTCGCATCTGGGCTGCAACCTGCTCACAGTAAGGCAAGAAGTCCTCCGTCACCGCCAGCAAACGCACCTGCTCCGGCGCCAGCCACAGCGGGAAGTCCCCGGCATATTCCTCAATCAAAATGCCAATCAGGCGCTCCAAGGAACCAAAGGGAGCCCGGTGAATCATCACGGGGCGCTGGCGACTGCCATCTTCCGACACATATTCCAGGTCAAAGCGCTCCGGCAGGTTGTAGTCCACCTGGACCGTGCCTAGCTGCCATTCCCGCTCCAGCACATCGGTAAAGATGAAGTCCAGTTTGGGACCATAAAACGCCGCTTCGCCGATGCCCTCAAAGTGCTCCATGCCCAGCTTCTCCACAGCACGACGGATGGCATTTTGGGACTTCTCCCAGACATCGTCGCCCCCAATGTATTTATCGGAGTCAGGGTCGCGGAAGCTGAGGCGAGCCTTAAAGTTCTTGAGCTGGAGACTCTTAAATACCTCCAGAATCAAGTCCACCACATTGAGGAATTCCTCATCCAGCTGCTCCGGCGTGACAAACAGGTGGGAGTCATCCACCGTAAAGCCGCGCACGCGGGTCAGGCCGCCCAGCTCGCCAGACTGCTCATAGCGATAGACCGTGCCAAATTCTGCGAGGCGCATGGGCAGCTCGCGGTAGGAGCGCAGCGAATCCTTATACAGCTGAATGTGGAAGGGGCAGTTCATCGGCTTCATCACAAAGCCCTGCTCTTGCAAGCGATCGGCATCGCTCTCCGCCATCATCGGGAACATGTCTTCGCTGTACTTCTGCCAGTGGCCCGAAGTTTTGAACAGATCTACGCGGGCGATGTGGGGGGTGACGACGCCCTGATAACCCCGCTTGGTTTGCTCGTCCTGAAGATAGTTCGACAGCGTACTGCGCAGCAGCGTGCCCTTGGGTGTCCACAGGGGCAGACCCGGACCAACAAGATCGTTAAAGACAAACAGGTTGAGCTGCTTGCCTAGCTTGCGGTGGTCGCGCTTGAGGGCTTCTTCCTTGCGGCGCTGGTATTCCTTCAGCTGGGCGGGGTTTTCCCAGGCCGTGCCGTAGATGCGCTGGAGCTGGGCTTTATTTTCATCGCCACGCCAGTAGGCACCGGCCACAGATTCCAGGGCGATCGCTTTGGGATTAATCTCCTGAGTCGTCTCCACATGGGGCCCCGCACAGAGATCCCACCAGTCATCGCCCAAGTGATAGAGCGTGATCGGCGCTTCCAGCCCTTCCAAAATCTCTAACTTGTAAGGCTCATTCTGGGCCTTAATCCGCTTCTCCGCCTCCTCCCGGCTCACTTCTTCGCGAGTCATAGGCAGCTTCTTATAGATGATCTTCGTCATCTCTTTCTTAATCGCCTTCAGGTCCTTATCCGTAAAGGCCTCTGGCACATCAAAATCGTAGTAAAACCCATTCTCCGTCCAAGGACCAATCGTCACCTGAGCCTTGGGGAACAGTTTCTGCACCGCCATAGCCATCACATGGGAGGTGCTGTGGCGAATCTTCTTCAGCGTTTCCGATTCACTGGTCTTCGGCAGATTCATCGGTTCAGCAGCTTCGGAAGCAGCGTTAGCGGCGGCATTAGCTGATTTAGCTTCGGCGGAGGACTGTTCTGGAGACATGAACGGCTTAGGCAGGCTTATTTAGGGAATGACAATGGACAGCAAGATTTATTTGCCACCAGAGCCACACATTATAGTAGCGGTCTTGTTCAGACTAGACGCGGCTTTGGGTCAATTAGAAAGTAATTAATCTTACTGGGTCGAGATCGTTGGCCTTGGACCTCTCAGAATTGACCAACTTTCCCATGGCTGACCATCACGCGTAGGCTCCCCAGCTAGCAATAACACCTCCCCAGGCAGATTGGAAAAATGACTTCCAAACTAAAAATTAATAATGAGCATTGAGAAAGTAAATCGAGTTAAAATTTTAGTTAACAGGGAATCTGTCTACCAGTTGTAATGCCGTCATATGGGTTGCTATCCCATCAAGGTCGGCTGAGTCGAGCTACTAGACATCGCATTATGCTTAATCCATCGCTGTCGGAGCCGGAGTTGCTCAAGGCCTTCCTAGAGCCACTTTTGGAAGACTTTCAATTTTGGTTTAAGCGCACAAGGGAACTGTTGGAGCAAGAGCATCTGATCTTCTTAGAAGCTCGGACTCAGTCTGATCTCCTCGCCCGTGTTCGCAAAACCCAACAACAGGTCACTGTCGCTCAGTCTCTGTTGGAAGCAACTGAGGGGGAAGCAGGCATTGAAATGACGGTGTTGATGCCCTGGCATCAGCTCGTGTTGGAATGTTGGCAAGTCACCATGCGCTTCCGTCGCCAGCAAGCTGGCCAAGATCCATCAGGTTTAGGCTCCGTGGGCGCTGTGGCCAAAGACAATGCACGAGACACCCCCCATTTAGGTCGCAGCTCTGCCCCAGACAGCCAAGCTGCTTAATCAATCTCCCCTCACTTTTAGGCCTAGGTCATCCGGCTCTGGCTTGCCGTGAAATCTGGGCGATGAGAATTGCCAGGCTGCAAAGCTCATGGGTTTCCCATAAAATAGGGAAGATTAGCAGGGACTTCACCAAGGAGATGCTTCCTTTGTCGAAAGGTTCCGATGTTTTTCGAGCGATCGCGTCGAACGTTTTTAGAGGATGGCCGTGCTGCATCTGCTCTACGTCTTAGTATTTACAGTCCTTGCGGTCGTAGCCGTAAGCAACTTGATCCGCAACATGTTTATCCTGGGGCGGGACATGCAGGGCCAGGATCCTAGCCCCTGGTCTGATAGGCCAGCAACCCCACCGGAAAAGCGTCCCACGCCCCACCCAGAGCTGTTGGATGACGCTGGAAAAATTGTCGATGAGCCCCTCATGGTCATGCGTGCCATGCCCATTGATGATGTACGAAGCCAGCTCGATGCACTGTACGATGCATCCCCCAGTGGCTCCGGCGCTGACTCTTCTCCTAAGGACCTTCTAGACGACGCCTAACTGTGAGCCCTCCTAACTGTGAGCCCTACTGTCTGCTGAGATATTGGCAATGGGTCGAGCAACGAGATGCAGCTCCCTGTAATCGGGCTTATTCAGATAAACAAAAAGCACTCCTTGAGGGAGTGCTTTTTGTTTATCTATACCTTGTCCTTCAACTCTCCTATCCATAGACAACTCTTTTTGAAAGCAACGGCGTACCAAGGGAGCCCCTCCAAGTCCAAGATTCTCCTTGCTACACCTAGTCAATTGCTCGGAAATCTTGGCTTCAGTCAAACGGTATTGAGGCTCTCGCCAGCACAGCGGGCATGATGAAATCACGGCTCTAGATGATTCGCTAGGGCCCGCAGAATCCGTTTCTCGCCCAAAAGCCGCTATTCAACAGTGACCTAAGCAAGCCCATGAATTAGAACGATCATTAAGCAAAATCGGAGTGAAATCAGACCTTCTCCCATTGTTGATCTTGATAACAAGCTTCTAGCTTCGCAATCCCATTGCGGCCCTTCTCCAGCAATCTGAGTGAGTTCAGCGCAACTCCAAGAGAATCCCCCCTTGGGGAATTGCTGCTCCGTCATTTAATTATTTTGTACGGGCCCCGTTGCTGAGTTGGGTGCATGACTTCTCACAACCTCCCCCAGATTATTGCGCCCAGACTATGGCGATAGAAGAACGGATTTATCCCATCGGCGAGAGCCTTTCTGCCCAGCAGCTTGCGGGGGTCATCCAACAGATGATCCAAACGGAGGTGAATGGACGTATCACTGCCGACACCGATTACGGCCATCAGTGGTCGCTATATTTTGCATCCGGTCGTGTCATTTGGGCCTCCGGTGGTGAGCACCGCTGGCGGCGCTGGTACAGGCTGCTCAAGCAACTGAAAATTCATCCCAAGTCCCTCCCCCAGCCCAAGGACCAAGACCCTCGTCTGGAACACAACACGCTGTCCCAGCTTTTGCAGCAGCAGCGTATTACCCGTAAGTCGATGCAGTACGCCATCGACAGTGCTGTCAATGAAGTCCTCTTCGACATCTTTCTGGCAGCCTCAAATGTCATTCAAGTCAGCTGTGACTCAGACTTCCAGGATTTGCCCGAATCCCCCGTCACAGTGCTGGGTTCCTATGACGAATCCATTGCCCGTGCCCATGGAATGCTACGCGCCTGGCAGGCAACGGACTTAGGCTGGTATTCCCCAAACTGGGCTCCACAGATCAATGAAGAGATCGTCCGGGGCCAACTGCGATCCCTACCGAATGTCCACCAGCGATTCCTACAGCTACTAGATGGCAAGCGTTCCATTCGTGACCTTGCCCTCAAGACTGGCAAAGAGCTATCGGCCCTGGCCAAGGTCCTTTCGGTATATCGCAGTAAGGAGTTTATTAATCTCCAGGAGGTACCGGATCGCCGCAGCCCCCACCAGGTAAAACGAAAAAGCAGTAAAGAGAGAAAAGCGCTCGCTTCCAAGCAGAGCCATTCATCTGCAGCAAAAGCCGAAAACGGAGATGGCCCTCTCATTCTCTGCATTGATGACAGTGAACAGATCTGCTACATCATGGAGGAAATTATCAAGGGTGCTGGCTACAAGGTGATGTGTGTTCAGGAAGCAGCAGAGGCAGTGTCAACCGTGCTTCGCCAGCGACCCGCCTTTATTTTCCTCGATTTGGTCATGCCAGTCGTCAACGGCTACGAGCTCTGCAAGCAGCTCCGCCGGGTGTCCTTGTTCAAGGAAACGCCCATTGTCATCGTCACGGGCAAAGACGGCGTTGTCGACCGGGTACGAGCCAAGCTGGTAGGCGCCACAAGCTTCATCAGCAAACCCATCCAAGAGGATGAGATTCTCGCCATACTTCAAAAACACCTCCCGGAAGGTCAAAGCACAGTAGCAGAGACAGCCGTGACAATCTAGGGTCGTCTAGCCTTAGCTTTCCGTCTCTCTGGAGCATCCAATGACATAGCCTCTGTGACCATGCCATGGGGAGCATCAAATGGCTGGAGCACCCAGGAGGCGAATCCCCATGCCCCTTGGCGTGCCTCTCAAATTCTGGCTAGGATGCAGGCTCGAATCTAATTGCCTAGTTTCTGCCTAGCCCCTCTTCCATGTCTACGAGCATTCGACAACAACGCCAAGCGCTACGTCGCCAGCGGCGGCAGCAACGTCAGGTAAGACGCCGAGCAGTCTCTCCCCATCTAAGCCGACGCGTTCGCATGAGCGACCTCAACAGCCTGGACGAACGTCAGCGATTGATAGCTCAGGCAATTTTGAGCCGTCGCCAACAAGTTCGCCAGCAGTTGGAGCAGTCTGCCAAACAGCAGAGCGAAGATGCATCGACGGAGCAAGAAGCCCTTGACTCCAGTCTGCTATCAGATTCTCTCGTCACAGCCACTCCAACAGACAGCCACGCTGGCCTTACCAACGAGAACCACTAAGCGGGCGCAATAATGCCAAACACAGCTGTGTAGCCATGGAGGTAGGTTGAGCCTCCAATCGGGCCAATCTCACCCGCACAGAAAAATCCACTCACCGGCACGTCTCCCAGAAATCTTCGGAAGAGGGAAGAATCATGGTTGGGGCGATCGTAAAGGTCCTCTCCTCGGCCCAGGCAGGAGAACATCAACGCGCCAACAGGCTGCTCACTCTGGGCTTCGCGATAGCGCTCCAGTAGGTCTGTTAGATCTGCGGTGGAAGTATCTCCATCCCGCAGATGGAATTGAATACGCTGGCCAGAGCGAACGCGATCGCCAATCGCCACAGCTCCGCCTCTCGGATCGATCCCCACCAAGTTACGAATCAGGAAATCCCCCTGTCCCAACTCAAATCGGAAGGCACTGTGGGCTACTCCCACAAACAGCGAATGCTGGGCTAGTTCACGCTCCTCTTCGGTCAGCTCTTGGAGTAACTCCTGGAGACATTCAAGGGGCGTATTTTTGTGACCGCGATCGCTCCCAACCTCATCCACCTCCGGCTCAATATCCAAGATCACATTGCGCTGACCTTCCACCACGCGGAAAATTGGCCCCACAGGACGACAGCCTTGGGCCACAACAGACTTAATCTGGACCGGGCCACTCAGGGCAACCCCCACACTGCCCTCCTCGTAATAGTGGTCATCACAGAACAAACCGTTACTCCGCTGCCCACCCCCGCCACTAGCCAGGCCGCCAACTTTCACTGCAGTGGGATAGGCAAAATCAAATCCTTGCAGCAAATCTTTAATTTTCGATGTGACGGGATCAGCAATTAGGACAAAATCTGGCTGACTCGCCGGATCAACGCCGATGTAATCCACCCAATCCTGAGGCGGAGAGTCTAAATCGGGCAGACGCTCCTCGTCCAACCAAAAGGTTTTGACTGCGATCCCCGGCAAATGTCCTAAGCAAAGACAAAGGGCTGGTTCATCCTCAATCTCATGAATCGGAACTTCCGCTCCCGGCACCATCGCCACAGGGTTGCCGATAATGCCTCCCCCCCCACAACCAATCAGGGCCGGTAGGTTCAAACGCTCCTTCAACAAAGGTAATAAGCGAGGATACTCGCTCGCAAAGGTCGCTGAAATGAATAGGAAACCGATATCAGCTGAAGTCCCTAATCTGGCTTGAGCAGTATCAACAACCTCATTAACAGCAGCCTCTAAGGAAGGACGCGTTGACAGGGCCGTTGCCCATTTCATTTCTTGGGGGTTAACAAAAGTTTCAACCATGGGCTATGGCTGCAAAGAAAAGTAACTTAACCTGGGCTTGAAAAAGCCTACGAGTCAACAGGGTTTTCAATCGTCAGCTCCTCACAACATCAAGCAAAAAGGCTTGCAACGGGTCAAAATTCTAAACTCTCGTTGCTGACCCCAATTAGATGAAAAGATAGACCGCTGGGTCTAGTGTCTCATGATTTGGAACCCCCTGAGGTCAAGGGCTTGAGGCCAGTTCTACCAAACACATTGAGCATCAGTAGACTAGAAACAAGCTACTGCGAAACAGACGCAAGGCAACCCAACCCCATGGGGGATGATTTCCTCACCCACAGACTTCGAAATTACCTACTACATTGGGTAATAGATCCACTCAGATGTCTCACCTTGAAAACTTCTATCCATTGAACGATTTCATAGCGTGAACCTTAAAACATACTGGGAAAAATAGGCTCAACCTTGGAAATTGAATTACCAAGGAGTTAGCTAAGTTACGACTTGGCCAAAGGTCTATTGCTAATGTGCTCGAGCAGGTTAGATGCATAGGCATTGCCTTAAACACTGAATAGGGTTGGTTTTCAAACTTAGACAGTGGCATCCTATCGGCGCAGCAAACGTCTGATTTGTACAGTTCGAGAGGTGAATTAAGCCATGAGCAACAACGAAATCCACGAAAAGATCCAACAGGAACGCGAAGAAGCTCGCGAGGCCTGCGACGCCAAAGGTTCAACCTCCCCTGAATGTGCAGCAGCCTGGGATGCCGTTGAAGAACTGCAAGCCGAAGCCGCTCACAAGGAAGAAGAGCCTGAGCAAACTTCCTTCCAGAAGTACTGCTCCGACAACCCTGAAGCTGTTGAGTGCCGCATTTACGAAGACTAGAGCTTTGTAATGGATTCGGACACGTTTTGATCCACTCCAGGACTTAAGGAAGCTAAAAGGCTGAATGGGTTCTTCTAAGGGATTGAATGGGTCCTCGTACTCAGCATCTTCAGCCTATTTCTAACGAGGAATAGCTGAATCACTTGCCCCTCTGAGCTTGCTCAGGGGGGCAATGCTTTGGGTGATATCCCGACGAAGGGCGTACAATATGCGACGGGTTACGGCAGTCCTAGCCAAGTCGCTTTATCCTAGCCACAGCTACCGCCTCCCCAACGAAACGTCCCCCGTTCTATCACTGCGCTCCCATGTCAGAAGCTGTTCTGCGTTCCTTGATTTGGTTGGACTATCGTCTGGCCCTAATTTTTCTGGTGTTAATGCCGCTGGGCCTAATGATCTGGGCGATCATGCAGCGCATGGAGGCGATTCAACGCCTGATGACCATTTACTGGAAAGTTTCAAGCCTCTTGGCAATCACGGTGTATCTGATGATTGCCTCATTGCCCATTAGCTTCCTAACCGGACCGCTAGCCATGGGCTTGATTGTCGTCAGCCTATGGTTCTGGGCAGATATCAATGAGGATCTTGCCGACATGGCGTCTTGGCGTCCTCTACGCGTGGCCTTCAATGCTTGGCGCTGGGCAGTCACGCTCTATGGGATCGTCGGCGGAGTATTTAGCCTACTGTTTGTGCGCTGCGCCATCACAGCCAAGACTGCCATGTTGAGTGATGGCACTTGCCCGTTGTGGCTGGAAGCCCCCTGGGGTTATAAGAATATGTTCCATGCCAATACGGGGACATCTTTCCTAGGCTTTTTGGGGATTGTCGGGCTGATCGTTTATGTTCTGTTGCTAGCCTATTTCGTATTGGTGAAGCTGGGCCGTAATGGTCGCTCTGCCACAGGGAATTAAAGCATTGATCAAATTTTGAGCGGGTTACCCCGATGCTGTGCGCTTTTGGCGTTGAACAGGGTCGGGGTTATTTGATCGGATTGATATCAAATAGACCTCTTGCACGAATCAGAATCTGCCCCCCATCCCCCGACCCCTTGCCCTCAATACTGGGGGAAGGGGAGGTTTCAAAGTCCCTCTCCCAATGTTGCTATCCGTTAGTCAAAAGTAGTGAAAGACCTTGTGCTGTCTATAATTGAGCGGCCAGTTGTGCTCCTTCAAGAAGAACCTGAAGCTTGCCAAGACCTCTCCAGAGAGTCTTGAGGCCAGGGTCGCCATCGCCCTTGCGAG
>CALLPZ010000290.1 GCA_938015405.1 uncultured Pseudanabaenaceae cyanobacterium | reverse complement strand
GGGCCGCTGGGCCCAGATGGTAATGCATCAAAGGATTGATCTTGCAAAACACCGTATAAGGCCGTATTGCTACCAAAACCCACAATGATGCTAGACACCAGACCATTCCCATCAGCGGGGAAGTTGGCGGAGGGAAATGTCGTGTCATAAACCACATTGGGATACAGGGTATCTCCTGGAGAGTAATTAGCAGATGTCACAGCCACGAATCCGCCCATGCCATCACTCAAAACGTAGGGGTCATCCAATCCAGAAATGACACTCCCTGCAACGGCTGGTCCAGAAAAGAATGGCCCATCCCCACCCTCAACTAAAATTTGCCCGACAGTATCTGGATCACCAAAGGAGCCAAAGATAGTGAATTGCTGGTCGATCAGGGTACGTGTCGCTCCTCCAAATCGAATAGTCACCGGGGCATTCAAATCCCCCGCTGATAAGCTACCGCTGCTAGGACGAGCCTGAATGCTGAAAGGCACGTCACCCGTGCCACTGCTATTGGAATCCGTTGCAAAAACAACTGAGACGGAATCGTCAGGGGCAGTTGTAATTCCTTTACTCTCCAGGAACGTCTGAATTGCAGGTGCATCAGCCAGGGTCTGAGTGATACCCAAGCCACTGCTATCCAGCAGACTCGAGCCTCTAGCCTGAAACTGCTGAGCCGCAGAGATATCAACACCGCCCGCTCCAGAAAAAATCGTATCGACGAAGATACTTCCCGCTGTAGAAAGCAATTGCACGCGCTGACCACTCAATGAGCCATTGGCGGTCAACTGGTCTTGAGCCGTAATCGACAGTTCACCACTGAAGGTGGAGACATTTCCCAAGGAAACATTGACAGCCGAAATAGACAACTCTCGGTTAGCGGTGAGAGAGTCACCCCCATCCATGACAAAATCACCGATCGCATCACCATCCGCATTCGCATTGAATGTAATTGCGACATTCTCCGCCCCCAGATTCAGAGAATCACTCGCGAGGTCTGCAATTGTGATGCCGTCATCTGCTTCCAAGACAATATTGTTGTCCCTTAATGCCAACAATTGCCCCGTCGTGATCGTATTGGCTCCCGTATCTGGAACGTTTGCGGGCAGCGAGAAAGTGAGAGGCGTAGCGCTACCGGAGACATTTCCATTGAGAAGTTCATCATCTAAGCTGCCTGAGCTGGCAGCTCCCTCAACAATCGTGATCGTGGTGGGGTCTAACAGCAGCGTCCCAGAAAGACCCTGGGGAGCCGTGACATCAGCTTGGCCACGAAAGACCAACTGCTGTTTTCCAGACACCTCAACAAAGCCACCCTCTCCAGACTGGCTTCCCCCAGTTGCAGAGATGGTTCCAGCAAACTGCGTCGTATCATCAGCCCAAACGATCGCCCGTCCGCCATCACCTGTTGCTGCAGCATCTACAGCAATAACAGAGTCAGTATCCACCACCGTTTGTTGAGCATTGGGAACAGACCCTTTGCCCTGGTAATCTCCACCAATCCTGACCTCACCACCGCCCTGAACGCCTGTGGCATTGATGTCGGCAGAGAGCAGCGCAACGCGATCGCCTAAAACTCCAACCTTTCCCCCTTGCGCCGCAGACACATCCAATTGCCCCGCAGCGATCGCCAGCCCCGGTTCTACAGGAATGACCTGTCCACGCAACTGCACCTCTCCAGCTGTATTAAGCGCGATTTGGGTCGCCTGATTCGGCAATCGCTCCGCCAACAGGGCAGGCAAAGGCGGAATAGTGAGCAAAGACGCTTCACCCGGTAGAGAGGTGCCGAGTGAGATAGATCCATTGCCTCCAAAACTTGCCGTCTGCTGACCCAGGACGGAGAGCAGCGTAATTTCACCTTGGGGTGCGCTCAGGTCTCCCGTATTGAGAACGGTGCCGCCCACTAGACGCAGTTTCTCCCCTTCCCCAACTCGAATCTGGCCTTCATTGACAATGGCACCCGGCGCAGTGGCAGAAAAGCCAAAGCCACCCAGGGGAGATGCTTGGGGGGTAAAGGCTCCTGCTTGCAAAACATTCAACCAGTGACCATCAAACCCCAGCCAATCCGCCGTGGTGGCTGTAAATGACCCCGGAACCTCAATCTGGCTATTGACTCCGGTCAAAAGGCCCGCCGGATTAATCAGCACTAAGTTCGCTGTGCCATTGCCTACCTGGATGAGGCCATTGATGTAAGACGCCTCGCCCCCCGTCACCCGCCCGAGAATATTGCGAATCTCTGGGGCAGCCACAAAGTTTGCCGTTTGGTCTAGATCCAAGCCAAAACGCTCAAAGCTATGGAAGAGGTTCTGGCCATTGTCTGAAGCAGCGCCTCCGGCGATATCAAAGCGATCGCCGGTTTGCAAAACAACGGAACCCGTGCCATCCAAAGCGGGAACAATCGGCTGAGCCCCTGCTGCTGATACGAGGCCAGGGCTAGCCCCCAGCAGCAGACCTATCCCCACCCAGGGGACAAACCGTTGAGCCGCAGATTGTTGTAATTGCACAGCGTTATACTTCCTGAAAGCCATGGGCCTGACCAGAATCAAGGACGCGAACAGAACACAGGGAAGTAGGGTACCGAGACGATTTCTGCGGGGTTTTGCTCCGCGATTGCTTCACAAACGCCTGCAGGAATTGCCAACCTTCCGATTTACGACTGAGCTCCATGGCGGCAAGCCGCAAAATGAAGCGAAAGCTCTACACCCTAGGGTGCCCGAGCCAGATTTGGCGATCGCCAACCCTAGAGTCCTTCCCTCGACGACCCAGAGCTCTATTTCCCAGCCCCATAACTAAATACGAGAGTTGATGCCCCAAAATGCAGTACCCGCTCTGGGACAAGCAAAAGGCTGTAAAGCAATGCTGCGTTTTCTATAGCTGGCCTGGCCTCTGTCCAAAAGGCTCCCCAGGAGTCGCAAGATGGGAACAGACTCTTGGCGGCGGCAAGCCACAAATCAAAAATGGATGTGCATTTAGATCAGCAGAGCCAAGACGCACTTGAGCAAAAGGCCTTACGGCTCACACTCCTGGGTAACTTCTTAATTACGCTCCTGGGATTGGGCTTTGCGTTGCTGACCCTTTCAGAAGCAATTTTCATTGACAGTCTGTTTTCAGGCATTCACCTCGTCATCTCCCTGATTACCCTGCAGGTGTCTCACTTAATCCAGCAACCCGGCAACGAAGACTATCCCTTTGGCTATGTCACCCTGGAACCCATGCTCAACTTGGGAAAGGGCATTGTCATTGCCATCGTGGCCATCTGCGCCTTGTTCTCTTCGGTAGAAGCCATTCGCCAGGGGGGCCGCGTGGTGGCAGCCGATGTGGCGATTTGGTATGCCGCTTTAGCTGCCTTGGGCTGTGGATTGTTGGCACTCATGCAAACTCGCTTTGCCCGCCAGAGCCATTCTCAATTACTGGATCTGGATGCCAAGAACTGGCTGATTGATGGGTTGGTGAGTGGGGCCGTCGCGGTGGCCTTTGGGGTGATGTTGCTATTGGCGCGATCGCCCTGGGATTACCTCATTCCCTATGCAGACCCCATCATTGTGATTCTGCTGGTGCTGGCGATTCTGCCGATTCCCTTACAAACCATCTGGCAAAACTGGATGCAGCTGGCGGGACGTGCCCCAGCAGCGGAGGACCAGGAAGCGCTGAAAACGGTGGTGGATGAGGTCCTGCAAGACGTTCCCCATGAGGAATACCATCTGCGCCCCCTTAATATTGGGCGATTGTCCTATGTACAAATTTATCTGCGGCTCACACCGGAGCAGGCAGAACAGTTTGGCACCCCCCAGGCAGATGCTTTACGCTCTCAGCTCTATGGGCAGTTGCAGGAACATCTGCCCTATATGGCCATGGATCTCGTGGTGACCTGCGATCGCATTTGGGTCAAACGGGCTGTGCTCCCTGTGGACCCCGAGATTGACTCATCCACCAGCGCAATTCCAGTTCAGGGGTAGCCCCAGCATTGCCATACCGTGGCAGAATCGAGATGTAACATTGCTTCACACTTGACTCAACTATGGCTCCCAACATTTCTGAGATCAGCGTCAAAACCATCACCGGAGATGCCAAGACCTTTTCCGATTACAGCGGCAAGGTGCTGTTGATCATCAACGTGGCGTCCTACTGCGGCTACACCAAGCAATATGCTGGTATGGAAGAGCTGTACAAGAAGTATCAGGGTCAAGGCTTTGAGCTACTGGCCTTCCCCTGCAATGACTACGGTGCCCAGGAGCCCGACAGCAACGAGAAGATTGCTGAGTTCTGCGATATCAACTACAGCACTACGTTCCAACTGTTTGACAAGGTCCATGCCAAGGGCAGCGAACAGCACCCCTTGTACGCTGAGTTGACCCAGGGCGAAGACGTAGCTTGGAACTTTGAGAAATTCTTGATCAGCAAAACTGGCGAGGTGATTGGTCGTTATAAGAGTGGCGTAACTCCCATGGATGCGAGCTTGGCTGGGGATATTGAGAAGGCATTGGCTGCTTAATTACGGCTTAATCGCAATCTCACCTGAATAGATTTGCCCAGGGTGGTCTCGCAACTGTGCGGGGCTGCCCTGTTTTGATCTGAAAAGATGTTGCCCATCACAAGTGGGCATCTGGCACAAACGCCCGTTGCTCAATCCCAAAACGGCACCACATCCTTCAGCAACCGCAGCAACTTGAGCTGAAACACCAACGACTGGATCTCTGGATTCACTGCCACAGAGCCCTCCGGAAACTCCCCCAACTCCTCCTCCAGTTCCGCATACTCCACTGGCGATAGCGGACTGCCATCAATGGGCGATCGCCCCTGCAAGATCACTTCCTCCCGCAACACCTCCT
The DNA here is from genome assembly GCA_938015405.1 of uncultured Pseudanabaenaceae cyanobacterium. GTDB lineage: Bacteria > Cyanobacteriota > Cyanobacteriia > PCC-9006 > JAAUQQ01 > JAAUQQ01. Next base: position 417 of record CALLPZ010000290.1, on the reverse strand, counting down.
CCGGCACCTCCTCCGGCGGTGGCAGGGCCAGGGCACTTTCTCCAAACGTCAGAACGCCCCCGTTCCAACCCAACAGGTTCAAAGTTATCGCCACAGCCCAGAGGCGACAGAACTGACCAGACGCGCGATCGCTATGACTACATGTCATCCACTCAAAACGCCTTGCCATCCAATCCCCTCACTGCCACAGCATTTCTCTAGCGCAATCTTTAGCTTATCGCCTCAGCTAGGCCCACCAATCTACCAAGCATCAGCTCAGAGTTCGTGCCCTTGCTCGGACAGTCTACTTAGACTGACTTACGTACTTTCAGTTTTTCTTTATTCAAAGCGTGATCAACCTCACCAAAAGCCCCTAAGAATACTGAATTCAGAGGGCACCATCGTTGGGCATCTTAGGGGTACTTCCTCTTCTCTGCC
>CALLPZ010000289.1 GCA_938015405.1 uncultured Pseudanabaenaceae cyanobacterium | reverse complement strand
CGATTACGTCCTGTTTCCTTGGCCTTGTACAACGCCTGATCGGCATAGTTGACCAGCTCCTGAAAATTCTGCTCGGGGGAGGTGGGCACAATGCTAGCCACTCCTAAACTGAGCGTCACCACATCAGCAGTATCAGAGCTGCGATGGGGCTCCTGTAGGGCAAACACGCGCTGGCGAATAGATTCAGCGATGTGAGCTGCTCCAGTCAGGTCCGTGCGAGGCAGAATCATGGCAAATTCTTCCCCTCCATAGCGAGCTGCCAAATCGTCGGGCCGCTTGATCATCTCCCGCAAGGCACCCGCGACTGCTTTAAGGCAGTCATCTCCAGCCAGGTGGCCGTAGGTGTCGTTGTATTTCTTGAAGTGGTCCACATCACACAAAATGATGGACAGGGAGGTTTGCTCCCGATGGGCTTCTCGCCATTGGAGCTCCAGGTATTGATTGAAGTGGCGGCGGTTGGGGACTTGGGTCAGACCATCGAGGGTGGCCAAGCGTCCTAGCTCAAAGTTTGCAGCCTGGAGCTGCTTGTAGAGCTCGGCCTGCTGGATTGCGATCGCCAACTGTTGAGCTAAAGCCTCCGCCGACTCAATCTCGCTCTCCTGCCAAGGCGAAGGCTGCTGACGTAGTAAACAGAGTCCTCCCCAGATCTGGTGGCCGACCTTCAGGGGCAGCATAAGCCAGGCCCCCGTTGAGCGCTTGGCTAGAGTCTGGTGTAGAAGATCAGTTCGCTGACCCGCACTGTCCAAGCAAATCATTTCACCGCCCTTGAGCTTGGCTGTGATGGGATTGCCTTCATCAGCCAGGGAGTTATACAGCAAGCCCCCACTGTTCTGGAACTGGCGATATTCCGCCACAGACAGCCAAATCTTCTCCTGGGGCGAGTAATTCATGATGTTGGCAAAATCCAACTTCAGCAGGCGACCAATCTCCGAGATGGCCGTGAAAAACACGGTCTCCAATTCCATGGATTTATGAATTTCTTGGATCACTCGGTTGAGCGCTTGATCTTTCTGGGCCTGGCTCAACAGTGATTGTTCCGATGCCTGACGCCGCTGCACCTCCGACAGGAGGCTCTCATTCTTATGCTGTAGCTCCTTCTGCAAGGAGCAAATTTGTAGCTGATTTTCAACCCGGGCCAGCACCTCAGCAAATTCGAAGGGCTTGGTAACGTAATCAGCCCCACCGATATTGAACGCCTTCACCTTATCCAAGGTGTCATTGAGGGCACTGAGAAAAATAACGGGAATATCTTTCGTATCCTCAGCCGCCTTTAACCGCTGGCAGACCTCATAGCCATCGATCCCCGGCATCCGAATATCCAGCAGGATGAGATCAGGCCGAGAATCTTGCACCGCCTTGAGCGCGAGATTGCCACTAGCAACACGCTTCACGACATATCCCTGGCTATTGAGCATGATCGACAGCAAACGCAACGTGTTTGGCTGATCGTCCACCAGCAGAATTTCTGCTTTGACCTGGGATAATTGGGGAAATTTCATGGGTGAAGGGTTGAACCCAATGGGGGTGCCTGCGGTAACAGACAATCCTTGGAAAAAACTCCTAGAGAAACTAAATAACCCCCATTTATTCATAGAGATTACAGCTCTCTGGCTAACCTCTAGCGTTCCCCAAACTTCCCAAGACACGCGATTGTACAGCCCTTTTAAGGCTGGCTTTATTCCCGCTGACAGCAATTTATTTGCTGCTCACATCAGCGTGATGATAACCATAGGGTTGGGTTCCCCCTATGACCCCCATTTAAGACCCCCACTTAAAATCAAAGAGTGAGTTGAGAACATCCCAACCCACTCCGTCAAGCCAAACATTACGCACTAGATTTGTAATTTAAGACACCAGCTAGTGGGTGTTTTTACTTGAATTCCCTGGTTGCTATCTCAAGCTGACTAGCCTTGGTAAGCGCCATTCATGGCCCAACCCACGAGCAAAGCAATACCACCCAGGATGATGACAGCCGAAAGGATGATGGCTGCGGGACTGTCAGCCCCTTTGAATTTCATGATGCCGCGATTTAGATCTGTCATAGTGCCTATCAATTAAGCCAAGTCCTTTGCATCCTAGCTGCAGTTTTCCCCTTCTTTAAAAGGCTGAAGCAGTTTGTAAACATCTGAAAGCAATGGTATAAAACCCTCTCACTAATCCTTTGTAAATCTTCAGAGAAACTCGTCCATTCACAGGACGTCAACACGCAGATTGCAAGGGCAGGCCGAGCGAACGATGCGCAGCTCTCCATTTGGCGTCGGTGTTCAAGAACTGAAGCGTAAACTGCCCATCACATGGCCAATCCAGTCCTTGTCCGCTTGTCCTTTACCATGGTGGCTAAGCGTCATCTTCTGCCATTCAAACGCTGCTCACCCAACAGCGTGCTTTTTTTGCCGCTGGTGCAACGCGCCTTCTGGAGTTTCGTAAATCCCAACTGAAGTCGCTTCTAACTGCCCTAGAAGCTTTGGGGAGCGATCACAGCACTCTGACAGGCTCTCCACAACCTGACAGAGGCCTGACAACCACAGCTAAAGTTAGCTTCGGCCACCTTCTAGCCTTACAAAAGCATCCTCCAGCATTCTTTCTGGTTGGAGGTCGAGTTTCACTATCCTTTTTGTCTCAGCCCCCTTGGTGGGCTCAAAAATTCTGATGGGCCACAAGTAGTGAGCGATCGCTTCAATAGAATCAGTGCGAATACTCATAAATGCAAGTCGGCCCCTAGCTTTGCCCGACCCTCAGCACGTATTTTGGAGCTCTAGGCATCTAAAGGGAGCATTTCACACCAATAAGGTTTAGAAATGTTACGATGGGCTTACTGTAATCTTAAGGTTTCAGATTCTCCGGGTCTTGCTTATTGCTCTAGGCATTAGGCGGCCAGTGAGTTTCCCGAACTTGCTCGATAGATGAGTAGCGTTTACCTTAACAGTGGATAGGCAAAGCTTCTTTAGCTTTTCTTCTAATTCTTTCATCACGCAACTCTTGTGATGTCCAACAACAATGCATCTCGTCCGCCGGCTCTTGAAAAGCTGGTTAAAAAGCTCCAACGTCAGTCTGATCCAAAGCGTCGATATGAGCTTTTGATTTGGCTGGCTCAGAAGTTGGAGCCCATGCCCGAGGCTTCAAAGGTCCCGGACAACAAGGTGCAGGGCTGTGTCTCCCAAGTGTTTGTGTCAGCCAAGCTAGAAGATGGAAAGGTCTACTACACCGGGGATTCAGATTCCCAACTGGTCAAAGGGTTAGTTGCACTGCTGGTTCAAGGCTTGAATGGATTACCTTCGGATGAAATCCTCAACGTGACTCCAGATTTTATTCAGGACACTGGCCTCAACGTCAGCCTGACCCCCTCCAGAGCCAATGGCTTCTACAACATTTTCCAAATGATGAAGCAGAAGGCTGCATTACTCAACGAAGCAGCGACTGCTTAGACAGCGCCCTAACTTGCTTTACGCCACCTCAAATATTTAATTGCTCTGCCTAGGATGGACTGCTCCATTCAGGCATAGAGTAATGCCCAAAAAAATCGCGCTTCAGAATCGCACTGTGCGATCGCGATTGGGCCCGCTAGTCGAGCCAAACCTCCTAGCGTCAAAAGTTTTCATCGCAGTCTGCGATGGGAAAACCGGAGCTTTCGCTCCACTCTCCACGAAAGTCAGTTTCAGAGATACAAGGCTCAGGTCTCCATCCTGGCCCGCTGAATCCTGACCAACCTTCCTTTCCTAGGCCACTGGGTTTTACACCGAATTTTCTTCGGATTGACTCAGCATTAAGCCACCCTCATTTGTCGACGGGGGTTTATCAGAAGGGAAGCTCCATGTTGGGTTACTACATGACGCTTAGCCTAAGGAAATACCAAAACATCCATGACACTATCGATTTCTCCTGACGCACTCAAGGCCCAGTCCATCAAGGCTGCAGCCAAAGCCAAAGTCTCTGAAGAAGAGATGATGCAGGCGGTGCGCACTTTGCTAATTGGCCTAGGGGAAGATCCTGACCGCGAAGGCTTAATCGACACGCCTAAGCGCATGGTCAAAGCTTTGCAGTTTATGACCTCTGGTTATACGAAGAACCTTGAGGAAGTCGTCAACAACGCCATCTTCCACGAAGATTCCAACGAGATGGTCTTGGTGCGCGACATTGACCTGTTTAGCTCCTGTGAGCACCACATCTTACCTATCATCGGCAAGGCCCACATTGCCTACATTCCCGATGGCAAGGTGATTGGCCTGTCCAAGATGGCACGCATTTGTGAAATGTTTGCTCGTCGCCTGCAGGTTCAAGAGCGCCTCACCAGCCAGATTGCAGATGGTCTGCAAGAAGCGCTGAACCCCAAGGGCGTGGCTGTGGTCGTCGAGGCAACTCACATGTGCATGTCCATGCGCGGTGTGCAGAAGCCTGGCTCTTGGACTGCTAGCAGCGCCATGCGTGGTGTCTTTGCTGAAGATGAAATGAAGCGTCGCGAATTCATGGACATGATTCGCCACAAGCCTTCTCTGATGTAGGAAATATGTGGAGGCATTGGCCTGAGTAGACCAATGCCTCCACAGGAATATGGCACACCATATCCCTTCTCCTTCAATCCATCAAAGCAAAAGCCGCGTGACTGATTCAGTCACGCGGCTTTTGCTTGTCGTCTTTTGGGAAAATTCAATCCATCCCTAAGCTTCTTCGTCTTCAATGGTGAAGTTCTGGCGCTTGGGGGCCACAGCACTGTAGTTGCCGAGGCTATTGGGAGAAGTGCGGGAGCTATTGCTGTTGTGGTTCGCTGTAGATGCTGGCTTGGCATTGCTACTGCTCCCAGCATTGTGACCCTGGAGGTGATTCATCATTGGGTGATGCAACAGGGTTATAAGGCAAGAGCAACCTGTCAGTATCAAAAAGTCCAGATCCTTGTTGCGCAGCAATACACGCTGAACGTTTTTTCTTGAAAATGATTTAGCAGAGGACAGGACCATAGATTTGCCGACAGGTTAGACCTTTAGATATATAGCGTTCCCGCAACGCCTTGGCGATTATCAGCTTAATAGAGAATTTTGCCAAGTAGGGATGGGGGAACCGACCCTCAAAGACGACGGGGCAACAGCCGGGTTCCAGAGCCAGGTGTAATGGACTAGATCGCAGCCTCTAGGGATTTTTCTGGAGCCTTCTCTGATAAATGTTGCTGAATGGGGCTATAGAAGCTGGCAATTAAGCCCACGCAAACCCACCAGAGCGTTTGAATTTCAGGGCGATACCAAACGGTGTCGAAGAGGCCTTGACCCAGTTCTCCCGGGAGAGTGGCGATCGCCCCCATCAGCCAAAAGGCTTGGAGATTGCCTTTATCCCGCAAATTCTTCAAAGAACGCCAGCCCTGGGCAAAGATCACAGTCAACATCCACAGGAACACCGTGAATCCCAAGAAACCTGTTTCCACGATGGTTTCCAAAAAGATCGAATAGGCACTCAACGCCGTAAACCGAGGCCGCTGATACCGGGGATAGATTAAGTTAAAGGCGTTATTGCCGGGACCAATGCCAAAAGCAGGTCGGTCTCTAATCATGTCACCCACTGCTGACCAGACATTGAGACGGAAGTTATTACTACTATCTTCACGACCCACAAACATACTAGCCACACGAGTACGGAGGGGCTCCAAGGCAACAACCGCGACGATGACAAAGGCTGTACCTGCTCCCAAAACTGCTGGTAATGCCCAACGTCGCCAAAAGGGCGTGAACTTGACAGACAACCAAGCCAAAAACAGCAATGCAAAGGCTGCCAGCGTTAGCAACATGCCAATCCAGGCACCGCGACTGTAGGTCAGCACCAAACAGGCGCTGTTGGTCAGGAACATTAGCACAGCCAAGGCTTTGGGTCCTAGGCCTTTCCAGACAAAGAATGCTGCAAGACTGAGTGCAATGCCGGGCATAAGATAGGCACCCAGGAGATTTGGATTTCCCAAATAGCTGTAAACCCGAGTGGTTTGGGCCTGGGGAGAGTTGGGGTCGACCCAAGTCGCCAAGGCATCAGCTCCAAAGAAATGCTGGCGAATGCCGTAGACACTCACGACCTGGGTAATAAGGAGATAGATGGTTACAACCCAGTTGCGCAGGCGACTATGACGCAGCACCCGCGCTGCCAGGAGAAACAGCATGAGATAGAGGCTGTATTTGACGAGGCCTGATGCCGCTGCCTTTTTGACAGGAGACAGACCTGTGGACAGCAGCATCGATCCCCAGTAAAGCGCAACCACGAGGTGAATGGGCGTGAGGCCCCGGCCCGGCTTGTCGGAAATCGTTAGCAAAAACCAGAGGATGCCGCTGGCAAACAGTAGGAGAGCCGTCAATGAGTTATCGACAAAGGGAGCGAGCCCTAAAATGATGCTGATCAGCAAGGTGCCGAGGGCTTCACCATAGTGGTTGAGCAGGCTGCTATTGCGCCAGGGCTCTAACAAGCCCACGGTGAAACGATGGAGCCAGCTACCGCGCTGCCATTGGGCAATGGAGAGGCGTCCTAGGGTGATGCTTTGCCAGAGAGATTCCATGGATGGGCTGGGGTGAGGCTACCCCGCTCCGAGAATGGGTCGCTGGTATTATGCCATCGCATCAGAACTTGTTGTTACAACCTGGGATGTTACAACTTAGGCCATTTAAGCTTTGATTGCTAAAGGCGCTGGTAGAGAGCCCGGTAAACTGGCTCGCCCTTGTCTTGGGTTACCGTTTCTCGTTCGGTGGGCACGGGCATGGGGTTTTCGAGGAGCCAGTCTTCGCTGCTGCGTTGGAAGTTGGGGTTTTCGCTGAAGCGATCGCACATGTCCTG
>CALLPZ010000288.1 GCA_938015405.1 uncultured Pseudanabaenaceae cyanobacterium | reverse complement strand
GTCGTTTAGCAGGGGCTGCATCTCAAGAGAATTCTGCCCTCGTTGAAACTCGTTTGAGTGACTGGTTCCAGTCTGCTGTAAGTCAAGGCTGGCAATCTGTGGAGATGCTTCTAGGGAAGTCTTCGGCAAGTTTAGTCAGTCAATTCAGAAATGCAGAGGTTGTAGAGGGAACAGTGGCCAGGCGTGCCAAGCCCATCGAACTCATTTCCAGCAACCAGTCTCAGACCGTCGTTCTGCTGATGCAACTCAACCCAGAACCTGGCGATCGCATCGGAGTTGTGATTCAACTGCATCCCAGCCAAACGTTGCCTCATATGCCCGCTGGAATCGAGCTGTGCCTCTGTTCGCCCAAGGGAGATATTTTACAAACGGTCCAGGCAGAATCCCAGGATGATTATATTCAGCTCACCCGCTTTCGCTGCCCTGCCGAGACTCAGTTTCAGGTCCAAATCCAGCTAGGAGATCAGGTTGTGATAGAACCCTTTATTGCTTAAAAGCGAAATGAACTGCATATCGCTTTAAAAGCATCCCAATAAGGTAGATAGAACGGATTAAAAAGGCTGAGGCCATTTCAAACCGTACTATCTTGTATCAGGGAATTAACCATGAAAGCTAATCTTGTTTATCGCGGTACCACTTATCAACAGTCTGCTCAAGTTGAAGCAACCTCTGGGCAGACTTGCTCCGGCACCTATCGGGGTTGCGCAAACCTGATTTCGATCGGGGCTGAGCCACAACCTGCGCTGAACCATGGGCTACCGCTAATCTATCGAGGCTCCACTTATTCCGCTGCCTCAGCGGCTGATGTTGCAGTTGATGTTGTGCTGCAACCCGCAATTTAGGTGCATTCGCGAGAGCGTTTGACTGGAGAGAAGCTTTCTAAAACCCTTGGGATGATAGCTTCTCCCGGCATGGGCCATCGAATTGAGCAGAACCTGGGTTTGATGGATAGCTATCGAATTCGGGTTCCGCGCTTTATGGCTGAACCTCTTCTAAAAAGTCTCTCACTCGCTTGAGTTGAAAGTTGGCGAGTAAAGGCTGTAAATGGTTGGCAAAGGCTTGATAAGCAGAATCTTGCTCAGATAAGTCAATCAAAATCTTCTTTAATTCATTGATTTTCCCTTGTCGAGAAACATGGAGTAAATTCGCGAGAATTTGGGCTGAAGGTAGGGTGATATCTTCGGATTTTAATGGGTCAGCTGATGTGACAATTTTCGTAGACTCTGTATAAATCCAATCGATATGTAAGTGTTTACTGAGTAATTGGTGGAGATCATCTGCTTGGATCGGCTTAGGCAAAAAATCTTTGCCACCTGCCATCAGGCTGGCTTCACGATCGGCTTTGAATACACTGGCTGAGGAAACCAGGACCGGAATCTCTTTCAGGGTTTCGGACTGCTGCAAATTAGACATCAATGTCCATCCATCCATCTGCGGCATTTGCAAATCTGTAATGATGAGATCGGGGAGAGTGTGCTGTGCCTGCTCCAAGGCCTGTTCACCCTCGGCTGCTTCGATGAGCTGAAATCCTAGGGGCTTCAACAGGTTGACGAGTACGGAGCGGTTTTCCCAGCGATCATCCACAACCATGATTTTGCGGCGATCGCCTTTGTATCCCGCCAATTGTCCAAAACGTCCCAGGGGATTGCTGGGGACGGAGTCCTCCGTCAGGGGGCAAATAATGGTGAACTGGAACGTACTGCCCACACCAGGCTGGCTGGCCACCAGAATCTGACTATCCATCATTTCCACAATTTGCCGACTAATGGCCAAGCCCAGTCCCGTTCCTTCATTTTTTTGCTGGGTGCTGCCGACCTGCTCAAAGGGCATAAAAATACTCTCTAGGGAATCAGGATCCATCCCAACTCCTGTGTCCGCAACTAAAAAATTCAAAGCCACTGTGGGTTCAGATTTTGGATCCTGGTTTGTCGTGCTGCCAGGGTAAACACTCAACTGAAAGGTGACACTTCCTTCGTCTGTGAATTTCACAGCATTCCCTAGGAGATTCAATAAAATCTGCCGTAAGCGCTTCTCATCAAGAATGACGCCAGTGGGAAAATTCTTAGGTTCTTGATAGACAAAGTCCAGGCCTTTTTCCATCGCTTTCATTCGGATCACTTCCGTGACCCCTCGCAAGAGATCAGTCAAATGACAGTCCGTAGTCTGGAGCTCCAGTTTGCGAGCTTCAATTTTGGCAATGTCTAAGACATCGTTGACCAGCGTTAGCAAATGGGAGCCGCATTGATAAATCATGTCAATGCCGCGCTTTTGTTCAGCAGATGCTGGGAGCTGGGACAGAATCTGGGCATACCCCAACACACCATTCAAGGGAGTCCGCAGTTCATGGCTCATGTTGGCCAAAAACTCACTCTTGGCCTGATTGGCTGAGTCCGCAGCTGTTTTGGCAGCCTCTAGCTTGTGCATGTAGTGATGCTGTTCCGCTAGCAACGCTTTCACGCGATCGATCAATTGGTTTAGAGCATTGGCCAGAACGCCGACTTCATCGTCCGTTTCTATCTCAGCTTTCAAGTCAAAATTGGAGTCGCGGGTTACCCGTTGGGCTAGGTCTGTGACGTTTTGAATGGGGCGAGCGATGGTACGACTGATGTGCAGAGCCAACAGGAGGGCGATCGCCCCAGATAGAACCCAGCTGACCAAGATAATTTGCATCCGTAGCTGTTCAGCCTGGCTTAACCCTGCCTCGGCTTCGGCCTCCCGGTCTTCTGCCAAGCGAGAGAAGTCGGAGAGCTCATCTGAAAACTCAATAAAACCCGCAAATTCAGAGCTTTTCGCCAGGCCCACCACGAGCCGCTCAGCATCCTGGAGGCGGTCAGGCTGCTGGAGTAGGGGCTGGACCTGCGCAGTCATAAGCATCAGTTGGTCCACAAAGACAATCACGACTTGTTCGTAGTTGTCTAATTTGGGCTGTAGCCCTTTGAGCGTAATGCCCTGTCCTGCCCGAGTATTGGATTCCAGCAAGGCCTGGATTTCCTTGACTTTCAGCAGCATCTTTCGGCTGGCGAGTCGAAAGGCTTCAGGATTCTCAACCTGGGATGCCAGTTGCTTCGCAGGGCGATTGTAGAGAATATTCACCTGCAAGTTGCTAATGAGCTTGCGTTCGTGGGACGCCACCTGTCTCAAAGTCAGGGCTTTTTTTTGGTATTGGTTACCCACCCATAGGCCTGTAGCACTGCCGCTAATCGCGATGCTCAGCGCCAATGCATAGCCATAAATAATCTTGTTTTGAATAGACAAGGTAAGGCCAGGGTGAGGGGCATCATCGAGGGACCACCAGAACAGAGCTATCTAAGCTATATCGGTGGCCTGGACAAACGGTAGATAAAGCTCCTGGCTCTTCAAGTGATGATGAAAGGCTTGCTCTGCCGACCGCATAAAGCCGCTAGCTCAGTCTTATGAGCAATCGCCCACGGTTAACAGACCACTGTCTGAGGTTGCGCAGCTGTCATCACTGAGCAGCGCCAGCCGATAGCTCACCCAATCATTGCCGTCCAAAATCTGGGCATCATCGCTGGCGACTACGCCATCCTTGACTTGCAGGCGTGATTCCAAGGTCACCGCATCCCCAACTTTTACGAGGACTGAAGCGGAGGTTTGGCCTTTGCCTTGCTCCCGATCAACCTCGCCAGGGCCGGAATACTTGGCTAACTGGTAGTCCAACTTGGGAATCAAATGGCCATTGACCCAGGTCTGAACCGAGAGCCGGTAATTGGCATAATCCGTCGCGGGCTTGCCAAATCCACCGCCCAGCTCTCGCTCAATTTGCAAGGCTACGGGAGACCCCTTGGATAAGCGCGTTGAGCTGATACGCAGGGTATCTCCCCAAACCAGCTCTGACTGGGCTTCTACTTTGCCAGAACGCTGGGCCTCTGGAGGCAAAGCCGGCAGACTCAGGTCTTCACTTTTTTTCAGATAGCCCACGCGTACATCGTCAATACGGTGAACAGAGACTGCTTCTCGATCCCCAGCCTTGAGATGTTGTTCATCCACATTGGGGGCTGTTTCCTGGGATTGGAAATCTTGGACATGGGGATAAATCTTCATGGCGCGATTGGGCAAGTCAATCACCTCACCGGAAAGCTCTAAATGCTGTCCTCGGCCATAGCCCACGAAGAAAGCCTCTTGGCTGGATTGGCTATCGAGCTCAGCACAGACATCCCCACAGAGCACAAACCCATCGTTCGCTAGGGCAGGTGCGGCCGCCACGAGCCACAAGGCCAATGTGAAGGCCAATGCTCTACCGAAACTGCCGAGCCAAGCTCCCTGCAAATTCTGTAAGCGTAGCGCTAGGTCCTGATGCCACGTTTGACGATGTTTCACTGCCACAAATCTGATTTCGCTGCTCGGTTGTCCGCTGTAAAAATTTTAACTACTACGGGAGAAAAATGGAGTTGCCTGGCCTGGCCACCTTTTCCTTAAGAAGTAGAGCCTTCCCCATTATGGATGCCACGAGACACTATATCGGAACTTTATTCCTATTTTTTGACTTTATGACGCTATATGTGGTGGTGGCTATGCCCGCAAGCTTGCGAAACCAACAGGATTGATACAACAGGAGTTCGTAACAATTCAGTTGGCTAGGGAAATAGGCCTCCGTTGAGTCAGGCTGAGCCCTGTGATTACTGTGACCTTGCGCGATCGCATCTCTCTTGACACTGCTCAGTTCCTGCTGCTGCTGTGAGGGTGGTGCAGTGGATATCTGGGATCTAAAGACAGTCTCTCAAACAACTTGTGGGTATCAGCCGTATGGAAGATGCTGACAAGTCGTCATTACTGGCAGCGTAATGGCGCACTGGTTTCATTTTTTTTATTAATGGTTGCATTGTTCTTTCTGGATGGTTCGCTTGGGGGCCAGTAGAGTTACATCCCTCATTCTGTAAAGTTCACAGCATTTTTAGAATGAGCCATGACCGCAGCAAACACCGCTTCTCTGCCAACATCTCCCATGCTCAGCTCAGTACTGAATTGAATATTTCTCGCTTTTATGACACAACCATGCTATCTATTTCTGTGTTGCAAAGGGAACTACCCTAAATAAAGGTGGTTGCACCTACACAAAGCGTCGCTTTCTTAGGAAACGCGCGCGCAGTTGCTGTTGCAGGATGTATCAGCATCCCGTTTGATTCGGTTGCGATCACATCTATCCCGAATTTGCAGCAACTCTTTCTCCTTCAACCCGCATGGAAGACCATGGCTGACATTGATGAGCTCGCCCAGGACATTACCGATAGCTGCATTGCTCTACGAGTTCGACAACTCAACCGAGTCATAACCAGCATTTACGAGGAAGAACTTCGCTCCCATAACCTCACCATTGCTCAGCTCAATATCTTGGCTTTGGTGGCTCAGTACGAAATCATTACTCCCCAAACCATTGGGGTCGAACTTCGTATTGAGAAGTCAACCCTCAGCCGAGGCTTGGACCGTATGGTTCGCAATAGCTGGCTGGATGGGGCTTACAGTGAGGGAGGACGTTTGCAATCTGTGAAACTCTCCAAAGCTGGAGAGAAGCTTCTCAAGAAGGCCTCTGCTGGCTGGGCTAGTGCCCAGGAGCAGGTCGAGGAAGCCCTCGGAAAGCGCAATATGAAGAACCTCTTCACTGCGGTTACAAAGGTCGTAGGAGACTCTGAGGAGTAGGTCAGTTTATCGACTAACACTTGGGGTGAGTCACGCTCGATGAGTTTGGGTCTGGAATTTGAGTTCAGGCCCCGGACCTGACCCGGACACCCCAGGCAAGCTTTGACTGTCGGGGATGTCGTTGCGGTTGAATCTGCCTTTATTCCCGCTTAGGCCTGAATGCCGTGACGTTACTTTCATTCCCCAATCCCCTGCGCTGGAAGTTAATCCGCCGTGGGGGGATTTTTTTGGCCTGCTCCCTCGGGCTGTTAGCGCTGGTGGATAACTGGCTACCCTATGCCTTGCTCAGCCACCACAACGTGGCGGTCAATCTTGCTCTGCGCCCGAGCAATGAGCGGCTGCAGGTCATTGCCTCTGATGGCACGATCACAGAGGGGTGGCTCATCCCTGCCCCGGCCACGCCCCTGGAAGTTCTGCCTCGAGGAGAGGGGGATGAACAGGCAATGGAAGAAGCTCTGGAGGTCGCGATCGCCCAGGCTCCTCCCCACCTCACTCTGATTCTGCTCCATGGTTTGGGAGGCAGCCGCCAGGATGTACTCGACTTTGGTTTGGCCCTCCAGCAAGATGCCGCTGCCCAGGGCATCCCCCTCAGCCTCGCAGCGATGGATTTACGCAGTCATGGTGAGAGCGAGGGGCCTTACTTCACCTATGGCTACCACGAAGGACAAGACATTCTGGCCTTGCTGGATGTCTTAGAGGCTCAACAGCATGGCGCGGACAGTGCCACTCATCCCCAAGATGCGAATACCTCAGATAATCTGAACCACTCGTCAGCAGGACGTTCACCAGCAGTGCGTTCAACCTATGCGGTGCTCGGTGTCTCTGCCGGTGGTGCTGTGGCCACTGCTGCTGCGGCCCAGGACGATCGCCTCCAGGCCCTAATCACCCTGGGCACCTTTGCAGACCTCCGCACCACTGCCGAGACCCAGACCAAAGTCCTGCCTGATGCTTGGCGCGATCGCATGTTCCGCCGAGCCGAAGCGATCGCTGAGTTTGACCTGGCCGAAGCGGCCCCGGCCTATCGCTCTTCAATGACTCTAGGCAGAAATAAATTATGATGTAGGAGCTGAAAGCCAACGATAGCCAATGGTAGCTCCGCGTAGTGCCAAGCCAACAGTGAGGTTTGTTGATGACTATTGTGAGATGTACCGAGGTCTGTT
>CALLPZ010000287.1 GCA_938015405.1 uncultured Pseudanabaenaceae cyanobacterium | reverse complement strand
TTGTTGCTGCGATCAAAGCGCAGTAGCCCCGTGAGAGAGGGAGAAATCTTGCCCGTGACAGCAGCGGTGATGTTGGTGCTGGAACCGCCAGAGGAATTAGCACGTTCATAGCCTGCACTGGCTTTGATATCGGGATGGGTTGTGTACTCAACGCCAACGTTGAAGCTGTCGCCACTGTTCACGCCAAGACTGCTGCTATTGGCTCCGACAAGGACTGGCTGCTGGGTGCGATTGCCTGCCCCCGTTTCTCCAAACAAACTGCCAACAAACCGCTCGTAACCAAAGTCGAGATTCACACCCTCACTCAGTACCCAGCGCTGTTTGATGCCCACTGCTCCCTGGCCGCGCATCCCATTGAGACCGCTAATCACGGAGTAGCGACCGGTTAGGGTGGTGTTGTCCAGTAGGTTGTAGTCGCCGGTCAAATCCAGGGTGGTGAAGCTTCGGCCGCTGAACTGACCGCTGGTGAACCAATGTTGGTTGAGTCCGAGGTTCAAACCGGGCCAGATTTTGTAATCCAGACCCACTTGGGTGCGGTCGGCATAAACGGCGTCACTGCGGCTGGATAGCGTGGTTTCGTTGAGCAAGTTGAACTGGAGGTTTTTCGCCAGGGGCATGGCAAAGCGCGATCGCAACTGACTGGAGCTGCGGCTGCGATCGCGGTTGAGGCGGTCCTGGCGATCGCGGTAAATCAGATCTAGGTCCAAGCTGGCACTGCCTAACCGTTGCTGAAGACCCGCACTCACCGTTGAAAGTCGATTATCAACTCGCTGACCCGGCAAGGCTTCCGCTTCTGCGGCTAACAGGTCACTCACGGTAAAAATGGGGCGAATGCTGGTGCCTTTATTTTCCTCGCGGTCAAAGCCCAACTTGAGATGGGTTGTGGAGCCAACGCTAGTGGTTAGTTCGGTGCCATAGCGAGTTTGGCCGGGGACAAAACTGAGGGTCGCCTGGTTTGAAAAGCCCGTATCGGCATGGCGGTAGTAGGCCCGGGCTGTGGCTTGATTCCAAGGCTGCCCGGTCCAGTTGAACTGGTAGGCACTGCCGCTTTCCCGACCGGAGAACAGAGAGTCATTATTGGAGTGGGCGTATTCCCCCGTGAGCTGCCCCCAATTGCCCAGGGCAAAAGCAGCATCCAGGCCTTTGAGGGAGAAGTCGCGATCGCCCTTGTTCTCCCATAGTGCTGTCGCGCCGAGCCAGCTGGCTCCCTGGACATCGCGATTGAGATGGTAGCGCCCACGCACTCCATAAAGGCTTGTGTCTTCCCCTGCCTCGTGCTGATAGCTGGCGACAATGCGGCGGACTAAGACCCGACCTGCTTCATCCAGGGCTGTGCGCAGGATCGCTTCGCGGAAGCGGATACTGCCGCGATCGTAGTTAATTTCATAATCCTGCCCCCGCAACAGCTGCTGCCGTTCCACAACGGTTCCAGGGCGCTCCAATTCCTCCAGCTCAATAAAGAGCGTTTCACTACCCGGCAGGAGCAAGCGCTGGGAAAGGAAATAGAAGCCAGAGGTGCCATCTGGGGCAATGACGTCTCGCTGAAAACCTTCAATATTGTTGGCAAACAGACCCGTAAGCTGGACATCACCCCAGTTATAGTTGAGCTTGGCTCCATGGAGCTGGCGGGTTGTTGCAGTGAATTCCTGGGACGGGGTGGCAAATTCAGTTGTATTGTAATCACCCCAGAGCAGAAAGTCCGGTGTGGCTCCTGCGATCGCAGAGGTTCGCTCTAGGCGAGCGTAGAAGTGATCGATTGACGGTGTGGTTTTAGTGGTAGTGGAGCTATCGCCCTGGACGGGGTAGGCAAAGTCGCTGAGCTGGTCTTGGGCGTTGTAGAGGTTGTTGTCGCAGTTGCAGTTTTCGTTCAGGGGGCGATCGCTGTTGTAGGCCCCGGTAAAGAGCCACTCGCCGATGCTGCCCGTGGCGAAGAGCGCACCGCCACCGCTGAATTTGTAATCTGGATCGTCTTCGGTGAGGTAGTTCTCGAAGCGATCGTAATAGTCTAGGCCCTGCTTGCCGTAGCTTAGGTCCACCGAACCGCTCACTAAGCCAGCTCGCTGGGCCGTTTCAAACTGAATTTGGCGGTAGGCTTCCAGCTCTGCACTGGTGGCTCTGATGCGAGCTGTACCGGCAGTGATCGGTGCTTTGAGTTGGGCCGTAAACTCGCCATTTTGAGCTTGAACTTGGAAGCCCGGCTGACCGTAGGAGGCATCCTCTCCAATAAAGCTGCCTCGGCTGGAACTGAGCGTTACCACAGCACTGTCGTTGGAACGGTTTCCCTCCTCATCCATGAGCTGCCCCTTAACCGTTGCCAAGCTCCATCCATCCGCAGGTAGATGAGTATCGGTGGTTGTGAGACTTAGTTTGGCTGCCGCACCACGCACGGTGATCTCCCGCTCGATCGTCTGCTCCACGCCATTAATCAGCCCCTGGGCAATGATGCTGTTCTTGCCTGGCTGAAGGGAGATGCCGTACCAGGTTTTCGTCAGGGTGTTGCGATCGCTATCCAGGCTGCTGCGACCCACGGCGCTGTCATCAAGCGCCAGACCATTAACGCTGAGTTTGACCTGGCTGTGAGGTGGGAACTGCAGCGTAATGCTGGTGGCCGGAACATCTAGGATGCGATAGGCCGCTGGAGAAACAATATGGAGATCTTCTGCTGTGAGTAACACTTCCGAAGAAGCTGCCGTCTCTAACTCTTTAGATGTTTCCGCAACTAAGTTGGAGCCTGTAGCGAAATGAGCCTGGTTAGGAATGAAGCCAGTTGTCCAATCACCCAACCGAGAAAAATTAGGCTGTTCGGTCTCCCAATCCGAGAGTACACGGGCTCTCAATTGAGGTAAGTCTGGCCGTTCAGAAAAGGCGGAACTTGACGAAGAAAAGCTTGGGGCATCCAGCTTGATAAAATCAGTGTCCAGCTCTAGGCCTGAAGCTTCCGGCTGTATGACAGCCGTGTCTTTGAGACGAACTTGATGCCTCTGGATGGATGGCCGAGCCGTGGGTTGATCCGTGGGGGGACGATCCTGAATCGGCGCTTCAGCCTGGGCGGAGGAGGAGAGACCTGCCACTGGGGCTAGACTCAAAACACCCAAGAGAGAAAGCTGGAGACGGC
>CALLPZ010000286.1 GCA_938015405.1 uncultured Pseudanabaenaceae cyanobacterium | reverse complement strand
GTTTTTGTGGGAGGAGTCGGGCGAGATCGTTTTAATGGGCGAGGTGGCCAGGACCAAGCGTTTGGCGGTGAGGGTCGAGACCGCTTACGCGGCGGCGATGGCGATGACTATTTGCATGGCGGGGCAGAGCGCGATCGCCTCCACGGCGGCTCCGGCCAAGACCAGCTTATCGGCGGCAGTGGCAATGATGTCTTAGTCGGTGGAGATGGCGATGATCGGTTGTATGGACAATCCGGTAATGACCGGTTGCGCGGTGGCCAGGGGCAGGACAAATTGGATGGGGGGACTGGTCGCGATCGCCTCTTCGGTGGCTCTGGCGACGATCGCTTAACGGACAAAGATGGCGGCGACGTTCTCACTGGTGGCGATGGCAATGACCAGTTCTGGATTGGCAGCGGTGACCAGGGCGTGACGAAGATTCGTGACTTTCACGTGGGGCGCGATCGCATCAAGTTCCTCGAACTGGGCACTACTTATAACCAGCTCAGCTTCACCCGTAGAGGAAACGACACCTTCGTCTCAGTCGGTGCTGACAAACGCCTACGCCTCAAAAACATCAACCCTCACCAGCTTAGCCAGCGAGACTTCCAATTTGGCGATGCCAGCCTCGTCGCCAATCTCCAAGCCGCCCTCCAAACTTCAACCAAACCTGGAGCAGCCCTCTCCGTCGTCACGGCTGACGGCTCCTTCTGGAGTGGAGCCAACGGCTTTGTCAATCTCGAAGCAGGCACCGCCATGTCAGCCGACAGCCGCTCCGGCATCGGCAGCATCACCAAAACCATGACTGCGGTGACAACCCTTCAGCTCATGCAAGAGGGCAAACTCAGCCTAGACGATACCCTCGCCCAGTGGTTGCCCCAGGTCGTAGGCAAAATCGAAAACAGCGAAACCATCACCCTGCGCCAATTACTCAATCACAGTAGCGGCATTCCTGAAATGTTAGATGATGATTTTGAGGCTGTACTCCTGGACAATCCCAGTTTTGTTTGGCAGCCAGAAGATTTTATCTCGCTTGTTTCTGGGGAAACTGCCAACTTTAAACCCGGCGATCGCTACAGCTACAGCAACACCAAGTACGCGCTCCTAGGCCTGGTGATTGAAGCTTCCACGGGTGCAACCCTGGCTGAACAATTCGCAACCCGCATCTTCGACCCCCTCGGCATGGACAACAGCTCCATCGTCACAACCGCATCAACCCCCGAAGATTTTTCCCAGGGCTACATCGATTTTGCTGCCCCAGAATATAACGGCTTGTCAGATGTCTCTCAACTCATCCCCGTGCCCTTTCATCCCAGCGCCCGAGGCTTTGGTGAAGGGGGAGCGGTGTCGACTGTTCTGGACTTGACTCGTTTTTCTACAGCACTCAATAACGGCGAACTTCTGGCGCCAGCGACTTTTGAGCAAATGCTGCAAGAGAGTCTGCCCGATGGTGATTCTGCTAGATATGGCCTAGGGGTGGAACTCCCTTTTGCTCCCATGATTGGAAACCTGATTGGCCACACGGGCGGATTTCCTGGTGTGAGCAGCAGTATGTTCTATTCGCAGAAACAACAGATTACCGTCGTCACGATTGAAAACCAATTGGAAGGTGATTCGCCCCTGGTTGAGAATGCGCCCGCAGCGTTAATCGAAGGCATTTGAAACGCATTCCTGAGGAATTGTAATCAAGTTTTTCGCCTAACAGATCTAGGCATAGCGATCGCTATTTCTCTTCTTTCCGTGATGCTGAACGATTATCCAATTGCCCAAGTACATTCTCCTTGAACCTATATATCCCCCTGATGAAAAATCAACTGTTCTTCCTTTCTTTTTCAACGTTTCTTGCTTCTCTGTGTATTGGCTTTAACTCGACCGCCCTCGCCAAAGAATACGATCCGACAACGGGGTATGAAATTGTTCAATCAGGCGAGTGGCGCTCTGCCAAAGATCGTATTCCCTGGTCTAGACCTGTGCTGCTTGAAGATGAATTTACTGGAGAACAGACCCTCGCTGTTTACGGTAAAAACTACGATCGCAATATTTGGCGAGAAAATGAGCGAGGGCATTTCTCACTCTGGCGAGCAGATGGTTATATCAATGTCTACAGCTATGATTCCGTCAAAACTTGCCCTGAGATTCTCTGGTGTGGGCGTAAAGAGACCCGAACCGGTGCTGTGAAGGTTGAAATCAAAGTGGGGAATCAGGTCTTTGAAGCTGAGAAATCAGGCATTGAGTTTAAACTACCCTCGGACATTGGCTTGGCTTTAGCGATGGCCGAAAATCAGAAAGAAGAGATTTTGGTCCGTGCAGCATTTGAGGATTTAGGGCAATCAATGACCTGGCGGATGGGGCCAAAGACAGTCACCGCCCTGTCTGAAATCTTTGCTGAGTCCCTCTCCTCGGAGCGTGATTCATTCTCTTTGACCCATGGTGAGACTGGAGTGATGGACCCGGTATTGATTGATGAACCCGAGGGGCAGGGGATACTGATGATCCCGTAGGACTCTACTGCGTCGATTTATTGGGCTACAACATCAATAAAAAGAGGGCTGTTGCAACAACAGCCCTCTTTTTATTTTCTGGAGAATACAGGGATAAATTAGTTCTGGAACTGACCGAACTGCAAGCGATACAGCTCATCTTCCTGATGGGTCTCAATCTTTAAATCAGAGCGAGGATAAGCTGCACAGAGCAACGTAAAGCCTTTCTCCTGAAGTTCAGAACTCGCGCCCATGGCATCTGGTTGATCTACCTCTCCAGATACAACCCTTGCTGCACAGGTCGTGCAAACCCCCGCCATACAAGAACTCGGCAATTCAACCCCTGCTTCACCCGCAGCATCCAGAACGGTTTGGTCGTCCCTGACCTGAATGGTTTGGCTGCTGCCATCGCGCACCAGTTCCACTGAGTAAGTATTTGCCATGGCTCTAATTGAAAACAGTAATAAACATCGATGTTATGAGTGTCATTGTCCCTGATTCAACCGCCCCTACGCCACTAGACAAAACAAAACCCGCTCAAAGAACGGGTTTTGTTAATGTTATCGGGAAGTGAGGCTGCTTAAACAAGCGACCCAAGCTCAAACAGGTTGATTAACCAGCCAGTGCCTCAGCACCGCCAACAACCTCAAGCAGTTCCTGGGTAATCGCAGCCTGACGGGCTTTGTTGTACTCCAAGGTCAACTTGCCAACCAATTCATTGGCGTTGTCACTTGCGTTGTTCATAGCAGTCATTCTGGCCGCAAGCTCACTTGCAGCAGATTCTTGCATAGAGCGCAGCATCTGATTGGTCAGATACAGTGGCAGAAGCGCATTGAGGATCTGAGCAGGATCTTGTTCAAAGATCATCTCGCCCGGTAGTTCCTCAGGGGCGCTGTCCACTGACTCGCGCTCAACCGCAAAATTGCCACCGCGAGTGGTCAGACGGAAGATTTCGTCATCCTTCGCTTCCAGACCTTGACGGTCTAGGGGAAGCAGAGTTTGAACCACGGGGCGAGAAGCCACCAGGGAGACAAACTTGGTGTAGATGAGCTCCACGCGATCCACCTCTTCAGACAAGAAGAGAGATAGAATCTCGTCGGAAATCATGGAAGCTTCTTCAGCAGTCGGAACCTGCTCGAGGCCGGTGTAGCTGGCTTCGATGGGCTGGTCGCGACGCTTAAAGTATTGATTGGCTTTACGACCAATCAGCACATAGGTAAAGTCGAGGCCTTGAGCTTTGAGCTCTTTAGCGCGATCTTCACCGCGACGAATTACGTTGGTGTTGTAGGCACCACAGAGACCACGATCGCCAGAGATCACAACCAGTGCAACCTTCTTGACTTCACGCTGATTCATCAGCGGCAGGTCAACGTCTTCAAACTTGAGACGACCCTGCAAGCCACTCAGCACCTGGGCTAAGCGATCTGCAAAGGGACGGGTGTTGAGCACCTGCTCCTGGGCACGACGCACTTTGGCCGCAGCCACAAGGCGCATTGCTTCAGTAATTTTTCGGGTGTTCTTGACCGACTTAATGCGATCGCGAACGGATTTTAAGTTAGCCATAACTGCTCGACCAATTCAGTGTTTATCAAAGAATCAACAACCCCAGAATTCTCCTGAATCAGCTCAAGAGAATTCTGGGGAAATGTTCTAGGCCGCAGCCATGACAGACTTCTTCGCTTCTTCAATCGCTGCCTTCAGCAGCTCTTCAGCATCACCCTCAAGCTTCTTAGACTCGTTCACGAGGTCAGAGTACTTAGAACCCTTGATTTGTTCACGCAGTTCGGTGACGAAAGTCGTCACTTTCTCCGTAGGCAAGTCATCAATCATGCCTTTAACGCCGGAGTAAACCACAGCCACTTGCTCAGGCAAGCGAAGAGGGGAGAACTGGGGCTGCTTCATCAGCTCGCGCAAGCGCTCACCGCGACCCAACTGGTTCTGGGTTGCTTTGTCCAAATCAGATGCAAACTGGGCGAAAGCAGCCAGCTCGTCAAACTGAGCCAATTCCAGCTTCATAACGCCAGCCACTTTCTTAATGGCTTTGGTTTGAGCCGCAGAACCCACACGGGATACCGAGATACCCACGTTAATCGCGGGGCGAATACCTGCGTTAAACAGGTCAGGCGTCAAGAAGATCTGACCGTCCGTAATCGAAATTACGTTGGTAGGAATGTATGCCGAAACGTCACCTGCCTGGGTCTCAATGATAGGCAGAGCAGTCATGCTGCCGGAGCCAAGAGCGTCGCTGAGCTTAGCGGCACGCTCGAGAAGGCGGGAGTGCAAGTAGAACACATCGCCAGGATAAGCCTCACGACCGGGCGGACGACGGAGCAGCAAGGACATTTGACGGTAAGCAGCAGCCTGCTTAGACAAATCATCATAGACAACCAAGGTTGCCTTGCCGTTGTACATGAAGTGCTCAGCCATGGCTGCACCGGTGTAAGGCGCCAAGTACTGAAGGGTTGCAGGGTCAGAAGCGTTGGCTGCAACGATGATGGTGTAATCGAGGGCACCGCGCTCACGCAGTACGTCAACGATTTGAGCAACAGAAGCTGCTTTTTGACCAATGGCAACGTAGACGCAAACGACGTCTTGGTCAGCCTGGTTGAGGATGGTGTCAATGGCAATTGCAGTTTTGCCGGTTTGACGGTCACCAATGATCAGCTCACGCTGGCCACGACCGATGGGAATCATCGCGTCAATGGAAGTAATGCCGGTCTGCATGGGCTCATGCACAGAGCGACGAGCAATAATGCCAGGCGCCATAGACTCA
Source organism: uncultured Pseudanabaenaceae cyanobacterium (assembly GCA_938015405.1). Classification (GTDB taxonomy): domain Bacteria; phylum Cyanobacteriota; class Cyanobacteriia; order PCC-9006; family JAAUQQ01; genus JAAUQQ01. Next base: position 2,446 of record CALLPZ010000286.1, on the reverse strand, counting down.
ATCAAGCGAGTCTCAGTGGTGGCAATGTCGCCTTTGCCGTCGATAGGTTGACCCAAAGCGTTGATAACGCGGCCCAACATGGCTTCGCCAACGGGAACCTGGGCGATTTTGCCGGTGGACTTCACCGAGCTGCCCTCTTGGATGCTGAGGCCGTCGCCCATCAACACCGCACCAACGTTATCTTCTTCAAGGTTGAGGGCGATGCCCACAGTGCCATCTTCAAATTCGAGCAGCTCACCTGCCATGGCCTTGTCCAAGCCATAAATGCGAGCAATGCCGTCACCAACCTGAAGCACGGTTCCTACATTGGAAACCTTCACTTCATCGCTATAAGATTCGATTTGTTGTCGAATAATATTGCTAATTTCTTCGGGCTTGATGCTTACCATGGGAAATCGTCTGTAGGGTAAGGGTTTACGGGTTGGGCCATGGCCCAGGAATACAAGATTTGATCTCTAAGCGGCTTAAAAATCTTGAGATAGATGAGAAGTTAAGCGCGGCTGAGGTTTACACCAATGCGGCGTAGTTGACCTCGTAGGCTAGCGTCGACGACCTGGGAGCCCACCTTAATAATCACACCGCCAATAAGCCCTGAATCCACCTTGGATTCAATCTCGACGGATTGAGCACCCGTCATGGCTTTCACTTTCTCTGTGATCGATTGGCGTTGGGCATCATCTAGCTCAATAGCAGAGGTGACTTCAGCCAAAACGATTTGCTTCATGTCACGCAGCAACTCGCTGTAGCGCTTGCAAATGCCAGTCAGGTAGGCAGTTCGCTTACGGTCAACGATCAACATCAAGAAGTTGAGCATGTTGGGCTGAATCTTGCCCTCAAAAATCTGGCGAATAACCGCCTTCTTTTGCACAGCCTCAAACACAGGGCTGAGCATTAAGCCCGAAAGCTCATCGGACTCTGCCATCACTGCTACGATGCTCGATGCATCTTCCCCAAACTGGTCTAAGCAATTGCTGTCCTTTGCCAAAGCCATTAAGGCCTCTGCATAGGGCTCAATTACTTCGGCCATCGCCGCACTTCCCTTCATCACTATCCTCCTAAAACCGCGATAGAGCGATCAATCAGCTGCTTCTGAGATGCATCATCCAAACGGCTTGGAAGCTGAGAACCCACCTTCTCGAGGGCAAGATTCACAACTCGCTGCCGTAGTTCTGCAATGACTCGGTCCTGTTCAGCATTCAGGTCCTGAGCTGCAGAGGCTTTCATCCGCTCAACATCTTGCTTTGCTTGAGCTAAGATCGATTCCTTTGAAGACTGGGCGCGCGTTTTCGCATCAGCCAGAATCCGTTCGGCTTCGGTTTTAGCGTCTGCAATGTTCTGCTTCTGTTGTTTCAGTTCAGACTCTGCTTTAGCTAGGCGGGCTTCCACCTCTTTAATTTCTGTCGAAATTCCCTCTTGGCGCTCGGAGAGCGTGCTCTTGAGAGCCTTAGAACCAACAACAAACAAAACACCAATCACAACCGACAGGTTAATGATGTTGGTTTCGAAGATATTGAAGTTGAAGCCAATCCCTTCACTACCGTGGCTGGCTTCTGCTGCCAGCAAAATCAACGTTCCCATGGTTACTGTCCCAAAAACCTGCGCGTACTCCACGATGGTCTCAACTTAGGCAGCAGTCAGCAATTTCTCGACGATTTGGTTGCTCAACTGATCCACCTGCTGATCCAATGCTGCCATGGCAGATTGCTTTTGCTGGTCGATTTCTTGTTGAGCAGCTTCACGTTGGCGCTGAGCTGCTTGCTGTGCTTCTGCAATTTCTGCAGAGGCTACCTTTTGAGCTTCCGCTTGGGCAGTTGCAACAATAGATTGGCCTTCCTTGCGGGCATCCACAAGTTCAGCTTCATATTGTTCGGCCAGCTTTTTAGAGCTATCCAGGCGTTCCTGGGCCGTGAGACGGCGAGAGCGAACATACTCGCTACGCTCATCTAGCTTTTTGCCAAAGGGGGTGTAAAAAAGCTTATCCAATAGGACAACCAGTACTAAAAACTGGATTGCCATTAAAGGAAGCGTTGCATCAAAATCAAACATTTTCTTTAAGCCTCCTCAATCGTTGGCGATTGCCTTAGCCGGATTCTTGAATGCTCAATATTAGGATTAAGCAATGAGGAAACTCAGTAAGGCAAACCAACTCCGACGGTACTTGGACCTAAACCATTCGCGACAATGTGTAGAGAGCTATCAGCGCAGCATCTCTACACATCGCTAAGACCATTTAGATGGTGTTTATGCGAAGGGGTTAGCGAAGAGAAGAACCAGCGCAATCACCAGACCGTAGATGGTCAGAGATTCCATGAAAGCCAGGGTGAGCAGCAGGGTACCGCGAATCTTTCCTTCTGCTTCGGGCTGACGAGCAATACCTGCAACGGCTTGGCCGGATGCATTACCTTGACCAATACCAGGGCCAATTGCAGCGAGACCAATAGCAAGA